>JAGVEP010000086.1 GCA_020058145.1 Phycisphaerae bacterium
GGCAGAAAGCGGGCCGCCCGTTTCCAGTTCGGCGTATCGGCCAGCGGCGGCCGCGACTCCGTCGCCAGCGCGGCCTCCGTGGTAGCAGCGGTGCCGACGATCAGCCGGTCCACGGTCACGGCCGCGGCCAGTCCCGGCATCATCATCGGCGGAAGCGGCGGCAGATCGAAGACCTGCTTGCCTTGTACCTCGCGAGCCGTGAGCGGCAACTTGGTGATGAACGGGTTGCCGAGGGCCTTGGTGAGCGCGGCCTGGTCCTTGGACCCCGAACTGAGCGCTATATCCGCGGTCCATTGGCTGGGATTCACCTTCGCCAGGGCCAGAGTGAACATGAGCGGGGCTTTGAGGTGGGCAAGGAGATCTTTGCGGAGATTCCCGCCTTCGCCCTCGGGGCCGGAAGCTTCCAGTGCCGCCTTGAATTGCTCGGCCGCCTTGGGGTCGACCTGCTTTATCATGTGCTCGACCTCGTCCAGGATCGGGCCGATGCCGAGGTTCACCGACACATAGACGCAGGTGTCGGCGGTCACGCTCGCCGGCGGAGCTGCCGGGAGGTTCTCGGGGGTGAGCAGCTTGGTCAGCCCCGCCCGCCCCTCGCGCGTGAGCCACAGTACGTCCAATTTCGAGTCGTAGGAGGAAGCCCCAAAGCGACAGTGGCCGACGACACTGCCGAAGGTCTCGGCGCCGAGGGCGACCAGCCACTTCCGCATGTCCTCGGCCTCGCTGCCCGCAGCCGCGGTCCTGGCCAACTCGACAATCCGCGGCACGTTCACGACAAAGCGGATCGGGCCGACGGGCTTGAGATTGCGCAGCAGGGCCTTGTAGTCCTCGCCTTCCGCGAGGGTCGCGCCCTTCTTTTCATTCTGAACCGCGGCGCGCACGTGTTCGGCCGTGTCGGCGATCACCAGCCGGTCGTCGGTCAGGCACAGCGCGAGCTTGCGCGGCAGGGCGTCGCCGGAAAAGACCTTGTCGAGGCCCTGCTTGAACATCTGGTCCGGAGCGCCGACCGCAAAGCCGCCCCCGGTGTCGAAATCCGCGAAATCGTCGTCGCCCGTCTTGGCCTTTTTCTCCTCCGCCTTGGCCGTGAACACGTCGATGATCTCCGCACCCGCGGACGCCGTGTCATGCTGGCACCGCTCCTTGAGCTTGCCGACGACGTTGTCGTAATACTTCTTGCAGAGCGTGGCATCGCCGACCGTGGCCACCAGGCCGGCCGTCATTTCCTCGAACTTCTCGCCCGCCGGTCCTGGCGGCGTGAGCAGATAGAAAGCCAGCGGGCCATCAAACGGGTTCTTGAGTTCTTCGACCGGTACGTCGAGCGTCGTAGCGAGGCGCTGCTTGAGCTCTTTGATCGCCGCGCCGAACACCCCTACCTCGGGGAGCGCTTCGGCGGCCTTGTCGTTCATCAGTTGGTAGCCGGAGGTCTTGGTGAAGTCCTCCCACACCTGGCCGACGTCCGCGATGCCCAGGAAAAACAGCGCCTCCCGCGGCGCCCATTCCGCCGGATCACCCTTGGGCTTTTCCGTCTCCGCTTTCTTGTCGGCCGGCTCCGGTTTGCCCCGCTGGGCCTGCTGCGCGGCAGCCGTGTGCACCGTGGTCAAGGCGAGCAAAACGACGAGGTACAAGGAACAGCGTTTCATCTCGATACCCTCTTCAAGGTCCGACCTGGCTGTCTGCTCAACAGCGCAGCGTCCACATGTTAGGACCGCTCGTGCCCGCAAACAAGGCCGTGACGGTCCCGGCCGGCGCGGGTAGCATCTGTTGACAGGTTTCGACAGCCGCGTGTAACCGGTCACGCCGCGAGGTGCTGGCGCCGCCGCACGGCACCGGCAAAGGACTCCGATGGTGACTGACGCCGGGTATCCCGCGGAATTGGCCCGCTATAGCCGCCAGATGCTGTACGAACACGTTGGCGTCGAGGGACAAAAACGCCTTTCGCACGCGTCGGTCGTGCTCGTCGGCTGCGGAGCGCTCGGTAGCGTGCTCGCCAACACGCTGGTCCGGGCCGGCATCGGCGCGCTCCGCGTCATCGATCGCGACTTTATCGAACTGGACAATCTCCAGCGCCAAGTCCTGTTTGACGAGCACGACATCGCTCAAAACCTGCCCAAAGCCGAGGCCGCCGTACGAAAACTGCGCAAAATCAACTCGGGCGTGGAAATCGACGGCCTGGTCGCCGACGTGAATCCCGGCAATATCGAGGACCTGTGTACCGACGCGGATCTCATCCTCGACGGCACGGACAATCTCGAAACGCGGTTCCTGCTCAACGACGTAGCGGTCAAACACGAACTGCCGTGGGTCTTCGGGGCCTGCCTGGGTGCGGAGGGACTGGTGCTGCCGATCGTGCCGCACCGCACAGCGTGCCTGCGGTGCATCTGGGACGAGCCGCCGCTGCCGGGGACGGTACCGACGTGCGATACGGTGGGCGTGCTGGCGACGGTCGTGCAGGTAGTTGCGAGCCTCCAGGCCACCGAGGCGCTGAAAATCCTGCTGGGCCGCGCGGCGGAAGTCAGCCGGCAGTTGCTCGCGGTCGATGTCTGGGCGGGGCGGATTCGCGCGCTGCACGTGCAAGCCGCCTTCGACGACGGCGATTGCGTGTGCTGCCAACAGGGGCGCTATGACTTCCTCGCCGGTCGCGGCGCTGCGGCCACGACGACCCTGTGCGGACGCGACGCGGTGCAGATCATGCCGGCGGAGAGGCACGCCGGGCAGACCCCGGCGCGCATCGACTTCAAACGGCTGGCCAGCCGGCTCCCCCCGCGGGCCAGCCCGAAGTTCAACGAGTTCTTGCTGCGCTTCACCGTCGACGCCTTCGCGGTCACGCTCTTTGCCGACGGCCGGGCGATTATCCAGGGCACGAGCGACCCCGCGGTCGCGCGCGGGGTGTATGCGAAGTACGTGGGCGCCTAACCCCGGATTATTCACGATCCAGCATCTTTTCTCGCATCCTTGGCCCGTTTCGCCGCGTAAGACAGGGTGAATCGACGCACGGTCCACGGAATGGGAGCAGCACCTCATGGGTGAAGGCCACGGCTGGTTGTTTGAGCCCACGTTCAATCGCTCCATCAAGCTCCGCCAGGCCCTTGACAGAGCTACGCCCTGTCAAGGGCAGGCTGATCCGCGGATCACGTCCGACGCCGGGGCGCTGCTGCCTCGTGAGGCCGATCAGGGGGTGCTTCCGGCCCAGCACGGCCCCAAGCGGCCGATGCCGACCCCCGCACGCCTGTTCTTGCCATGGAAGGCCCCGCACCGGCGCGCTACGCTACGCGGAGTAGGTTGGTGAATAGTCCCGGGCCAATGAAGAATTGTCCATGTTATTCATGCGCGGATTCTAAGGAAGCGGAGGTAGGCAGATGGTGGGCCGTGCCCACCCTACGGTTGGGTTTTGGCGCGATAGGCCGCACGGACAATCGCCTCGGGCACGGCGAGCGCCGGATCGGCCTGGACCGCGGCGCGCACCCACTCCTGGGCGTCGATGCGGCGATCGCCCCAGCGCACGAGGATGTCCACGGCGATCCGTTGGGCATCCGTGAGTTGCGTCGCCGGCGTGGCGGCGATCGCGGCCGTCGCTACCTGCGGCAGCTTGCCCCGTAATTCCGCGATCACCTGGGCGGCGATCTTCTTGCCAATCTCGGGCAGGCTGGTCAGCACGTGTACGTCGCCGTGCTCGATCGCGGCGATCAGATGCGGCGTCGGCAGGCTCATGGCACGCAGCGCGCGTCGGCTGCTGATGCCTTTGACGCGTGTGAAAAGCTGGAAAAACTCCCGGTCGGTCTCGCGGAGGAATCCCACCAGCCGGGGGATCAGGTTCGAGCCGGCCGGGTTGCCCTCGAAGTACTGGACGGTGAAGAGCGTGACCTCCTGGCCGAGCAGTGGCTGCAACTCCGCCAAGGCCGCTGCGGGGACCATGACCTCATAACCGACGCCGGCGAGTTCGAGCACGGCGGTTTCGTCGGTAATCCCGGCGACGCGGCCGGTGAGGCGACAGATCATCTCGGGCTCCTGTGGCCGACCGCGGCGTCGGCCAACTCGGCCTGACGCAGCCGCGCGCCGGCCAGCGCGATGGCGATCGCATCCGCCACATCCGGCGGCTCGGGTAACCGGGGCAAATGTAGCGTCGCGGCCACCGCCTGCTGGATTTGGCGTTTGCTGGCGTGGCCATTGCCAGTGAGCAGCTTCTTCGCGTTGGTCGCGGCCACGGAAACGATGGCCAGGCCGCGCCGCGCGGCCAGCGCCAAGATCACCCCGCGAGCGTGGGCCATGAGGATGGCGGTCCGGGGGTGTTTGTAATGGGAGTAGAGCTCTTCACACGCGACCATGTGCGGATGGTGCAGGTCGAGGATTGTGGCGAGGCTCGCTTCCAGCTCCAACAAGCGCTGCGCCAACGGCTGTTGGCGTGGCAAGCGGATGACGCCGGCTTCGACCAGCACTGGGGCGGTCGACGCCGGGCTCGCGACGACCGCGTAGCCGGTTCGCTGGAGGCCGGGGTCAATGCCGAGGACAATCGCGGCGGCAGCGGCCCGGCGCGCAGGGGTGAGACCGTCCCGTGGTGCTTTTCGGAGCATGGACGGCATGATGCGCGTTTTTCGCGCCGTCGCAACCACGACGAGCCGAGTTATCGGTGCAATTCACCGGCTGGAAGCCGGAGCCACACGCTGGAAGCCGGAGCCACACGCCGGAAGCCGATACCACACGGCTCCGGCCGGGGAGCCGATGTAGCAAGATGTCCGGGGCCGTGTCCGCCGGGCGTCTGATACGTATAATGATAGAGGGTTTTACCGGCCCTCACCCTGGACGTGGGCCCCGGCGCTGAAATCCGGGCGGCCGGAAAGGAAGTACGAACATGGCGTTGCGTTTTTCGCGCTGGGTACTGTTGCTGTTGCTGATCCTGGTCCCCGCCTGGTCGCGGGCGGCTGACGAGACCCTGGCGTCGGCCTACGCCGACATCCTCCGTGGTGACTGGGAGACCGGTCGGACGGTGGTGGACCGGCTGGTCGAGCACGGCGACCCCAACGCCGCGCGCGTCCATGACTGGCTGACTTCTTACCGCGACATTGTCGCCTCGCGTAAGGACCTCAAGGCCCGGACTTTCGACTGGAACCTCGAGCGCGCGAAAAGCGCGCTCGCCGAGGACCACCTCTACCTGGCGCTGGGCTTCGCCTCGCAGTCTGCGGCCTACGCGGCGGACCCGAACGAATTTGCGCTCTCGCCGTGGGTTGCGGCCCTGTTCGACCAAGCCAAGGCAGCGGCACGTGAGCTCGAGGCGCAAGACCGCTGGACCGGGGCCCTGAGCTATTACATGCTGCTGGGTCGCATCCGCCCGGACGATGACGACATCAAGACCCAGACCGAACGCGTGGGGCATTACGCGCGGGTCCAGATGACCTACAAGGACGAGGCGGCCCTGCGCGAACACATCCGCGACGTGGACAAGAGCCTGTACCGGGCCGCCGTGCGGCGGATTCAGCAGATGTACTTCAAGGAGCCGGATTTTAAGCAGCTCGCGCAGGGCGGACTCGACCAGCTCCTGACGCTGTGCCATGTGCAGAAGCTGCAGAAATTCCTCGACGGCCTGGGGAACCCGGCACTGCGCGAGCACTTTGTGCGGCGGATCACGGAACTACGGACTGAGGTGGGCGCGGAAAAAGAGTTCACCGACAAGGACCTGTTGCGGCTGTTCAATCGGGTGCTGGACTTGAATCGCGAGAGCCTGGAGTTGGACGAAGGTCTCGTGATCGTGGAGTTTGTGGAGGGTCTGATCAGCGGGCTGGATGACTACACGGGCATGGTGTGGCCGTCGGACGCGGTTGATTTTGACAAGGCCATGATGGGCGGGTTCGAGGGCGTCGGTATTCAGCTTGGCCTGGACGAGCGCAGCAACCGGCTCAAGGTCGTCACGCCCTTGGAGAACTCGCCGGCCCTGGAGGCGGGGCTGCAACCCGACGACGTGATCGTCGCGGTCAACGGCGAAAGCACCGTCGGTTGGACTTCTGACGACGCGGTGCGGAAGATCACGGGCCCCGCGGGCACCGAGGTCGTCCTGTCGGTCCTGCGGCCGACGACCGGGCAGGAAATGGCGTTCAAACTGACGCGCCGCAAGATCGTGATCTCCTCCGTACGCGGTGCGGACCGCATCCCCGGCGACCCGCAGGCCTGGAACTACCTGCTCGACAAGGAAGCCGGGGTGGCCTACATCCGGCTCTCCAATTTCCATCCCGACTCGACCCGCGAACTCGCCGACGCGCTCGAGCAGGCCGAGAAGCAGGGGATGAAAGGGCTGATTCTGGACGTGCGGCACAACCCCGGCGGATTGCTGGAGGTAGTCGTGGACATCGTGAGCCTGTTCGTGCCGGACGGCGAGGTGGTGTCGACGCGCGGACGGCAGGAGTCGGAACGGCGGACGTGTACCGCCGCCAAAGCGCGCTACAAAGACATCCCGCTCGTGGTGTTGGTCAACGAACACAGCGCCAGCGCATCCGAAATCCTGGCGGGGGCGCTGCAGGATCACCATCGCGCACTGGTCCTCGGCGAACGCACCTTCGGCAAAGGCAGCGTCCAGCACGTGCAGCCGCTCAGCGAGAAGGCCCGCATCAAGCTGACGACGGCGCTCTACTACCTCCCCAGCGGCCGCACCCCGCACAAGGCGCCGCACGCGGAGCGCTGGGGCGTCGATCCGGATTGGGAGCTGAAGCTGACGCCGAAGGAGTTCCGCCGCGTCGTCGAGCACGAGCGCGAGGCGTACATTATTCACAATGAGAAGCGCGCGAGCGACAACAACAAGGAACTCAGCGCGGACGAGCGGGCGAAGATTGTCGAGGGGCTCAAGGGTCAGCAAGACGACAAAGACGAAGAGCCGCCCCTGCTAAGCGAGTCGGATATCAAGCAGCTCGAAGCCGATCCGAACGAGGCGCCGAAAGCCGACCCGCAGTTGCAGACGGCGCTGTTGCTGGTGCGCGTCAAGCTGGCGGCCGGAATGCCCTGGCCGCGCGAATTCGTGGCCGCGGCGCGGGCGGAATAGTCGCGAGCGCATGAGAAGCTCGTCGCGGCGGAGCCTGTCGAGTGAAGCGTTCTCGCAGTTGCCGATTCCCGACCACACTCTCGCTCAGCCTGGGTTCGCTGGCTCTGCTGATTGGGGCTTGTGAGAGCGCCCCGCCCACCGCGGAGCGCCGCCCCGCGAGCCACCC
>JAGVEP010000434.1 GCA_020058145.1 Phycisphaerae bacterium
GCCAACAGCATCCCCGAGTACCACCTGACGACCACCGCCATCAATTGCAGCAACCTGACGAACGTCAGTTTGAAGTTCTGGCGCTGGCTGGGTGTCGAGCAGCCGACCTATGACCATGCCTACATCCGCGTGAGCAACAACGGCACGGCCTGGACGACGGTTTGGCAAAACGCTGCCGAAGTCGCGGATTCGTCGTGGCAGGCGCAGGAGTATGACCTCTCCGCCGTCGCCAATAACCAGGCGAACGTCTACGTCCGCTGGACGATGGGCACGACCGACAGCAGTTGGACCTATTGCGGCTGGAACCTTGACGACGTGGAGCTTTGGGGTCTGGCCCCGACGTTGCCCGAGGTTCTGGGCGACCTGAACTGCGATGGCGTCGTGAACTTCGACGACATCAACCCCTTCGTGCTGGCGATCAGCGACGCCGAAGGTTACTTTGCAGCATTCCCGACCTGCAACATCATGCGGGCGGATTGCAACGGCGACGGCTACGTCGACTTCGACGACATCAACCCGTTTGTGGTACTGCTGAGCACGAACGACTGACCGAGCGAGCAGAACGCGATGCGCCAGCGAGCCTGCGCTGGCGCGTCGCGTTCGGATCGTCATGGAGTTGTGGGTACTGCCCGACGGGTCGGCCGCTCGGGAGCATCTGCGAGGCGTCGGGCCAGGACGGCGAGTACCGCCGACGTCTGGACCGTGCCGCGACGATCGACCGATTCGTAGGTATCGCCGGCGGTGTGATAGCCTTTGACGCCCGGCCCGAGTTCGCCGCCGATCGCCAGTCCGCACACGCCCTGATGTACGAAGGGCGCGTGGTCGCTGCCGTCGCCGCCGGGCGTAACGGTGATGTTGGGATCCATCTCATAGGCCGCCAAATCGGCGCGCACACCTTGCAGGAACGGGACCACCTCCTCGTGGCCGAACACCACCAGGTTGCGCGGCGCGCCCGGCATATCGACATTGATGACGGCGACGATGCGGTCCATTTCGTCGCGGTGCTCACGAACGTAAGCCTCGCTCCCTTCGAGCCCCTGCTCCTCCCCCATGAACCAAATGAAACGGATCGTGCGGCGGGCTGAGGAGTTGACGCGGGCGAGCGCCCGAGCCGTTTCGAGGATGGTCGCGGACCCGCTGCCGTTATCCATGCCGCCTTCGGCCAGGTGCCAGCTATCGAGGTGCGCACAGACGATCACGATTTCGCGCGCGGCGGCCCCGCGGCCGGGAATTTCACCGCTCACGTTGCGCGGGTGGCAGACCCAGTTCTCGGTCTCAAGTTGAATATTGACGCGCACACGCTCGCCGCGCGCCAGCCGTTCGAGCAGCTCGTCGTCGTGGGGGATGACGACGGCCGGCTCCGCGCCGGGCGTGCGGTGGCCGTTGCCGATGGTCGGGTGGCCGTCCGCGGCGGCCATGACGACCAGACCGGCCGCGCCGCGTTGAATAGCCTGCTTCAGCTTCGGGCCGCGCCAGTGATTGTCACGCACCAGGGCGAACTTGCCGACCACTTCGTCGCCGTGTGCGGCGAAGTCCTCGTCCTTGCCGTCCCCGCAGTCGATCAGCTCAGCGGTGATGCCGTCGGGCGGTGTCGGCATGGTGCGGGCGAGCGCGATGGCTCCGTCGAGTACGCACGGCGGCGCGGACTCATCCAGTACCGCGACGCGCGTCTGCCGGACCGTCCAGCAGTTCATCTCAAACGGCTCGAATTGGACGTTTTTCAGGCCATAGGCGCGCAATTTGGCGGCGACGAAGTCGGCGGCGTGCTCCGCGTTCGGTGTGCCGGTCAAGCGCCCTCCCGGCATGGCGAGTGCGCGGAGATTTCCGGCGAACTCGGCGTGCATCATGACCTCGCCGATGAGCAAGCGGTCGGTGAGGTCGGTGCGGGGCTGCTGGCAGCCGCTGAGGGCCGCCATGACAAGGAGACAGGCTGCGGAACAACACGTCTGTGGCCGCAGTGTGCGGGTCGGCATCGGTTTCTCCATTTCCGGCGCCACGGCACCGGCAGGCCGTTTGGGCCGCTCTCCGGGCCGGGGATTGTAGCCGCTGACGGCCGCGCGCGCGGGCGGCACACGTGCAGCAAGCAGGCCACCCCGCGATCTCGGCAAGCGGGGCGCGTTTTTTGGGACGTGCGAGCGGGCGGTGTCTGCGGCCAAGACCGCTGTGCGCACGACCCTCGAATTTCGTTGTTTGGGTTTCATCAAATCGCTAGGATGGAGACACCGAGGCCTGCGACCGATCGAAGGTGGGCACGAGCCGCGCGGCAGCCGTGGCAGGCCGCCGCAGCTTTGGCGTGATCGTGCCCAAAACCTGGGGAGCCAACATGCTCACGCAGTGCAACATGAAGCTGGCCGCGGCGATGTGGATCGCCGCGGGGTTCGGCGTCTTCACCGCCGGCGCGACCGATCTGCACGTCCCGGCACAGTACGCCACGATCCAGGCGGCGATCGATGCCGCACAACCCGGTGACAGCGTGGTGATCGCCGACGGCACGTACACCGGCACCGGCAACCGCGGCCTCGACTACTTCGGCAAGGCCATCACGGTGCGGTCCGCCAATGGTGCGGCTAATTGCATCATCGACTGCGAAAACGCCGCCCGCGCCGTGACTTTTCAGACTTCTGAGACGGCCGCGGCGATCCTGGACGGGCTGACGATTCGCAACGGCCGCGCGGGTCAAGGCGGCGCCGTTTATTGCAGCAATAATACCAGCCCGATCATCCGTAACTGCACTTTCACCGCGAACGCGGCGACCGATGTGTACGGCGGCGGCGCGCTGTACTGCCACACGGCGGCGCCGACGGTCGAACATTGCACGTTCACGGCAAACCAGGCCACGAATCAGGGCGGTGCGGTCTCGGCCTTCTATTCCAGCAACATCCACTGCACCGATTGTGATTTTACGGAGAACTACACACCGTCATTCGGTAGCGCACTCGTCAGCTACGACAGCAGCGTCACGCTGACGAACTGCCAGGTGCACAGCAACCACGCCGGCGGCGGCGCGGTCATCTGTATTCAGGGCAGCGCGACACTCACTGATTGCTCAATCACGGACAATACGAACCAGCCGAACTACGCAGCGTCCACCGGCGTGCATTTCGAGACTGGGGCCGCCGTGACGGTGCAGCGTTGCACGTTTTCCGGCAATCACGGCGGCTACATCGGCGGCGGGCTCTATTGCGGGAATGCGTGTACTGGGACCATCACCGATTGCACGTTTAGCGACAACTCGGCCATCTTGGGCGGCGCCGCGGCGTGCAGCTTCGACGTCAGCGTGACTTTCAGCGGTTGCACATTCGAACAAAACGCCACCACCAGTGGCGACGGCGGGGCGCTGTGGCTGAACACCTCGCCGGTCACGCTCGAAGACTGCCAGATTCGGTTCAATACCTCAGTGCAACACGGCGGGGGTCTGGCGCTGGGAGGGCCCGCCGTAGTGCGCAACTGCACCATCACCCAGAACAGTACCGGCACGTACGGTGCAGGGGGGGGCATCCTGTGCTCCTCCGGCGGACCGCCGCTCATCACCGGCTGCCAGATCACCGCCAACTCGGCGGGGCGAGGCGGCGGTGTCTATTGCGGCTATGATGCCATTCCGCGGGTGGTCGACTGCACGATCAGCGGCAACCACGCGATCGGCTACGGCGGTTTCGGCGGCGGGTTCTGCTGCGAAGGTGACGGGGGCGCCCCGGTCCTGATCAACACCGTGCTGACGGGCAACGACAGTGTCTCTTACGGCGGCGGGTTTTATGCTGTCCAGAACACGGCGCCGCTGCTGCTCGGCTGTACGATTAGCAGCAACTGGAACGAGTACTACGGCGGCGGCGTGTGCTTCAGCTCTGGTGTGAACGGCGTGCTGGCGAATTGCACGCTGGCCGCAAACTCAACCCGCTACGGGGGCGGCGGGCTCGCGGCGGTCTACTCCGGACATTCGCGGGTCGTCAACTGCGTCATCACGAACAACCAGGCGACCGAACGGGGCGGCGGCCTGTTCATCTCCGAGGACCACGACGTCGCGCTGCGTAATACGACCATCGTGTATAACAGCGCGGACGAGGGCGGCGGCGTGGAGTTCGAGAACAACAGCCCCGCGGCACTCATCGGCTGCATCCTGGCGGGGAACACGGCTACGTCGTCGGGTCCGCAGGGCCGCTACTGGGGCTCGGGCAGCCTGACCGTGTCCTACAGCAATGTCGTCGGCGGTCAGCAGGGATTCACAGGCTGGAGCACACTGATCTGGGGTGCCGGAAACCTCGATGGCGAGCCGCAATTCGCCGACAGCGACGGTCCCGACAACAACCCCGCCACCTGGCCGGACAACGACTACCACCTGACGACGAGTTCGCTGTGCATCGATGCGGGCGACAACGTAAACCCGGCGCTGCGCGACCCGCTTGATCTGGATAACGACGGCAGCGTGACTGACCCCCTGCCGACGGACCGCGACGGACTGGCGCGGTACGTCGACACACCTGGCACGCCGGACACCGGGCGCGGAACGGCCCCCATCGTCGATATCGGCGCCTACGAGTACGGCGGAACCGTGAGCCTGCCGCCGGGGCCGTGGCCAGGGGATTCAAACTGCGACGGCGCCATCAACTTCGATGACATCGATGCCTTTGTGCTGGCGCTGTCCGACCCCGCGACGTACCACGCGGTGTACCCGGACTGCGACATCTTGAATGCCGACTGCAACAACGACGGAACGCTCGACTTCGACGACATCGATTCGTTCGTGGCGCTTCTGAGCGGAGGATATTGAGGCCCGCGCGGCGTCGGACACCCAGACCGTGGTCAGGGGGCGGTCCGTGGCGCGCTCAGCACGATGCGCACGAGTTCGGCGATCGTGTGTACGCCGAGCTTCTTCATGAGGCGCGAACGGTAGACCTCGACGGTCTTTTCGCTGAGCCCGAGCTGAGCAGCGATTTGCTTGTTCGCCAATCCGTCGGCGAGGCCCCGCATGACCTGATCTTCGCGTTTCGACAGGGCCCGCAGGAGCGCGAGAATTTCGTTCTGCGCGCTGGTCTGCTGGTGTACGAGCACCGCGCGCTGCGCGGCCTGCCGCAGGCGCGTGAGCAAGGTCTGGTTGCTGAAGGGCTTCTGGATATAGTCAATCGCCCCGGTTCGCATGGCGCGGACGGCTCCAGGCACCTCACCATGCGCCGTGAAGACGATCGTGGGCAGGTGCATCCCGCGGGTCACGAGGAGTTCCTGTAATTCGAGGCCGCTCATCTCGGGCATTTGCACGTCGAGGACGAGGCAGGCGGGGTGCTGGCCATCGAACTCGCTCAGGAACGTGCGCGGGGAGGAATAGGTCTTCACCGGCAGCCCGAGGGACTCCGCCAGGCAGCGGACGGTGTTGAGCATGGACTCGTCGTCGTCGACCACGTAGACGATGGGCTGCGCATCCGCCATCCGAACTCCTCGCGCCGCACCCAGCACTGCCGGGCGTGGGCGCGCCGGGGGCGAGCACCGAGATGATAGGCGCCGCTTGGGGAAACGGCCAAGTTTATCGGTGGCGCAAGAAGGCCGACCGGCGGGTGCTGTGCGTCGCCGGCCGTGCCTTGAGGAGAATTCGCGCGCAGCCGGACAATGTGCCCGGGAGTCGCAGCAACGCCTTGGTTTCCGCCGCGTTGCCTGGCCTTTGAGTTCCCTTTAGTTCCATATGCGTATATCTTGTTTGTGGTCCAAAGCCGGTCGGCCAAGCTTGCGCTCGGCCGACCGTGCAAGGCATACACCCTTCGGCCCTGCCCTGCGTCCCACGGTCGAGTACGTTTTTCTGCGTCTCAGCGCCTGGCATTCCGGCCGCCGCGTGCCGCCGGCACTGCCTGCGTTGCCGGGATATAGACGCGCGGCGGCGAAATATGACTCTCGGGACGGGCGTTTTTGGTCGACGGCGCGCGGGCGGGCCGCGTCAGACCACGCAGCACCGCGGGTGTAGTCCAAAACTGCGGTAGCCGCCCCGCGCGGCTAGCCGCCTGTCCGAGCCCCACGCGCCAGCGTGGGGTTTTTTGCGGAGCGCGCTGCGCGGACCCCAGGCTCGCGAGCCTGTCGAAGTATTTGGCACGCGAATTGATAAGAGAATGTGGGCGTGGTGCGTAGCGGTGTGCGTTGCAGGCGGAACGGAGCCGGAGGTACATGGCATGGCTGGCTTTCGACAAGCGGAACTGCCTCGTGCGCAGCAGGTGCTCTGGAAGGAGCGGCTGGACGACGCCGTGCCGGCGGACCACCCCGTCCGCCTGTTCGAGCAACTCCTGCGGAGTTCGGCGCTGGCCGCCACGTTTGCGGCCTGGGAAAATGAATACGTCCTTTGCGCCGGGCAACCGCCCTATCATCCCCGGGACCTGGCGGGACTGTACCTCTACGGCCTGCTGAATCGCCTGCGGTCGAGTCGCCAACTGGAAGCGGCCTGTTACAACCGCCTGGACGTGCTCTGGCTGCTCCAGAAGCAGACGCCCGATCACGCGACGATCGCGGCTTTCGTGCGCGACCACCGCCCGCGACTGCGGCAATTGTTCCGCGATGTGGTGCAAGTCGGGCTGCGGGCCCAACTGATCCGGCTGGAGCACGTCGCGCACGACGGCACGAAGATCGAAGCCGACGCGGGCCGGGGCTCGGTGCACAAGCAGACGACCATCGCGACCGAACTGGCCACGGTAGATACACACCTCGCCGCGCTGGAAGCGGAGTGGGCCGCGAACGAGCAGCGGGAAGGAGCCCTGTTCGGGGCCGACACGCCCTGGGCGCCGCCGAGCCAAGCCAGCGCGCGGCAGCGGCTGGCGGC
>JAGVEP010000043.1 GCA_020058145.1 Phycisphaerae bacterium
GCAGATGCGCCCGGCGGGCCGGGAGGCGCTCGGCCGCCGTATAGGAGACCGCGGCGCAGTCGCCGTCGCCGTCGCGGGCCACGTCGAGCAGTTCGATGTGGCGACTGAAGAGGCCGAGGTCGTCGCCGGCGTAGAGGGCCAGGTCGTCAAGGACATACGCCTGGTCGATCGTCTGGGACAAGCCCACGCCGACGTTGTCGCGCACCCAGGCACACAGCCGGCGATTGGCGGCGGCGAATTCGTCGAGGGCCAGCAGGCAGCGCACGACGTCTCGGCCGCGGGGGTGCACGACGAGCGCGGTCAGCTCGTTGTATTTCTGCCCGGTCCGCAGCTTGATGAGTTGCCGGACCGTGGCACGCGGGTCGGCGGCCGTGGCCTGAACCGATCCGGCGGCTGCCGGTGGTCGCGAGCACCCGGCACACACGCTGGCGGCGAGCAGCGCTGCGAGCGCCAGCCAGTGCGGCCGGAACGCTGATCGTCTACCGGACATTGAAATACCGTGCCGTGGGGTGGTAGGAGATAATGGCGCTGGTCGACTGCTCGGGATCGAGCTGGAACTCCTCGCTCAGGGTCACGCCGATGCGCTCGGGGGCGAGCAGCTTCATCAGCGGGACCTGGTCTTCCAGATTGGGACAGGCGGGATAGCCGAAGCTGTAGCGCGAGCCCTGATAACCCTGCTGGAAGAGCTTGTGGAGGTCACGGGCGTCCTGGTCCGCGACACCGAGCTCAACGCGGACCTGCTTGTGAATGTACTCGGCCAGGGCTTCGGCCAATTCGACGCCCAGCCCGTGCAGAAACAGATATTGCTGATATTGATTCTGCTCGAACCACTCGTGGGCGACTTCGCTGACGCGGCGGCCGGCCGTGACGAGCGAAAAGGCGACGACATCGACGACGCCGGCGGAAAGCGGGCGCCAGAAATCCGCCAGACACCAGTGCGGGTGCTGCTTCTGCCGGGGGAAGCGGAAGCGGACCAGTTCCGGGCCGTGCAGTTCCGGGCGGTCGTTGGTTCCGGTGGGCGGTGCGAAGACGAGCAGTTCGTCGCCGGCGGAATTGCACGGCCAGTAGCCGTAGATCGCCTGTGGGCGGAGGATGTTCTCGCGCTGGCAGCGCTGCACCAGCGCGCGGTAAATGGGGCGAACTTCGGCGTCGAGGTACTTGATCCAGGCCTCGAGCTCGCGGCGTTTTTTGCGGAAGCCCCACTGGACCTGGAAGAGCATGGTCTCGTTGATGTAGGCGAGCGGGGCGCGGGGGTCGATCTGCTCCAGCACGCGCGGGCCCCAAAACGGCGGACGCGGCACGGGATGAGCGTGGGTGATGTCCCCACGAGCGGTCGCGACGGCGGCGGGTTCGAGCGGTTGCACGCCGTAGCGTTGTTCGACGAGCAGCCGGGTTTGCGCGGGCGTCGGCGGTCCCACGGGCTGGCCGGTGGGCTCGGGCATTTCCGGCACGGCCGTGGCAGCCAGTTCCTGCGGCGCTGTGGCGATTTTGCCCATCAAAGACAGCCCTTCGAATGCATCGGAGGCGTAGTAGAGCGGGCCGCGGTAGATTGCTCGCAGTTCGCTTTCCACGTATTTCCGCGTGAGGGCCGCGCCGCCGAGGATCACGGGTGCCGTGATGCCTTGCTCGTTGAGCACCGCCAGATCATCGCGCATGACGAGAGTGGACTTGACGAGCAGGCCGCTCAGGCCGATCGCGTCGGCCTGGTGCTCGCGCCAGGCGTTGATGACATTGCCGATCGGTTGCTTGATGCCCAGGTTGTACACGGTGTAACCGTTGTTGGTGAGGATGATGTCCACGAGGTTCTTGCCGATGTCATGGACGTCGCCCCGCACGGTCGCCAGGACGAGCTTGCCGCGCGTGTGCCCGGCGACGCGTTCCATGTGCGGTTCCAGGTGGGCGACAGCGGCTTTCATCGTTTCGGCCGAGCGCAGCACGAAGGGCAACTGCATCTGGCCGGAGCCGAACAGTTCGCCGACGGTTTTCATCCCGGCGAGCAGGAATTCGTTGACGATGTGCAGCGGGGCGTACTTTTGCAGGGCGACGTCGAGGTCCGTTTCGAGGCCGACGCGCTGGCCGTTGATGATCCGCTGCTTCAGGCGTTCTTCCACCGGCAGATCGGCGATTTTCGTTTTCTCGCCGAGTCGCTCGCCCTCAGAGAAGAGCCCGATGAAACGTTCCAGGGGGCTTTGGGTGGCGCCGGGCTCCTGCCGGTCATAGATCAGGTCGAGCGCCGCATTCCAGCGCTCGTCGCTGATCTGATTCCGCGGCAGGATTTTGCCGGCGTGGACGATCGCCGCGGTCAGGCCGTGCCGGCAGGCTTCGTGCAGGAAGGCGGAATTGAGCACCACGCGCGCGGCGGGCTGCAGGCCGAAGCTGACGTTGCTCACGCCAAGGATGGTCTGGCAGCGCGGGAACTGCTGTAGGATGCGCTCGATGCCGGTGAGCGTTTCGAGGGCGAGCCGGCGGTCCTCGGGGTTGCCGGTCGTGATCGGAAACGTCAGGCAGTCGAAGAAGATGTCCTCTTCGCTCAGGCCGTACTTGCGGGTCAGCAGGTCGTGCAGCCGCGTCGCGATGGCGAGCTTGCGGTCGGCGGTCTTGGCCATCGCCTCGCGGGGGTCCTCGTCGATGGTGAGGGCCACGACGGCGGCGCCATACTGTCGCAGCAGGCCGCTGATGCGGGCGACCCGCTGCTCGCCGTCTTCGAGGTTCACGGAGTTGACGATGCACTTGCCACCGGCGAGCTTGAGCCCGGCTTCGATGACGTCGAGCTGCGTGCTGTCGAGCATGAGCGGGACGTTGACGTCGGCGGCGAGGCGGCTGACGACGCGGTGCATGTCGGCGACACCGTCGCGGCCGACGTAGTCGACGCAGACGTCGAGGACGTGCGCACCTTCAGCGAGCTGCGCGCGGGCCATTTCGACCAGGCCGTCGAGGTCGGCGTCGGCCAGCAGGCGTTTGAACTGCCGCGAGCCGTTGGTGTTGCAGCGTTCGCCGACGATGAGGAAGCTGGTTTCCTGGCGCATGGGGACGGCGGAGTAGAGGCTACTGACGGCGGGTTCGTGGGCCGGCTGGCGCTGCTTGGGTTTCAGTTGATGACACGCGGCCACGACGGCGTGCAGGTGGGCCGGAGTGGTGCCGCAGCACCCGCCGACGATGTTGACGCCGTCGCTGACGACGAATTCGCGGAGCCAGCGGGCGAGCTCGGCCGGGGTGAGGGGGAAATGCGGCTGGCCGCTGACGAGTTGCGGGAGGCCGGCGTTGGGCTGCACGCTGAGGTAGCGCGAGCAGGTTTGGGACAGATAGCGTACGTGCGCGCTCATCTCCTGTGGGCCGGTGGCGCAGTTCAGGCCGAGCACGTCGACCTCGGGGAAGGCTTCGAGCGTCGTCACAACGGCGGCGATATCGGTGCCCATCAGCATGGTGCCGGTGGCTTCGAGGGTGACCTGGCAGACGAGCGGTACCCGCCGCCCGGCGGCCGCGCAGCCCCGGCGTACGGCCTCGAGCGCGACCTTGGTTTGCAGGATGTCCTGGCAGGTCTCGATCACCAGCAGGTCTACGCCGCCGGCGAGCAGCCCGCCGACCTGCTCCAGGTAGCTGGCCAGGAGGTCGTCGTAGCCGATTTGGCGCAGGGAGATGAGCTTGGTGCCGGGGCCGAGCGAGCCCGCGACGAAGCGCGGGTGCGCCGGCGTGCTAAGGGCGTCACACGCCTGGCGGGCGATTTGTGCGGCGGCGCGGTTGATTTCGTGTACGCGGTCCGCCAGGCCGAATTCGGCGAGGACGACGCGGTTGGCGCCGAAGGTGTTGGTCTCCACCACGTCACAGCCGACGTCGAGGAAGCTGCGGTGGATGCGTTCGACGGCCGCGGGGCGGGTCAGATTGATGATTTCGGAGCAGTTTTCGTGGCCCTGGTAGTCGCCCGGGGGCAGATCGAGCGTGTGGATACTGGTGCCGATCGCGCCGTCGAAGATCAAGACGCGGTCGGCGAGTTGCTGGAGAAAACGACTGTCGGAGCCGGGCATATAGGTCCTCAAGCGGCGTGGCCGCCCTTGCCTCGCGGTCCAAGGAGCGTATTATAGAGGGTTTGCGATGCGATCTCACACTGGTTAAACCCGAGGTGGAGCCGCGTGCCGATGACGATGGATGCGATTGACTTAGCGTTGTTCTTCAACGAGCCGGAGCTGACGGTGGAGTTGTACGAGCGCTACGCGGACGCGGCCCACGCGTCGGCGTCCGCCCGGGAGCGGTTCGAAACCCTGGCTGGGGAGTACCGGGCCAGCGTCGGGCGGGGCTCGGGCGACCCCTTGAAGCTGGCGCTCAGCCTGTTGGCGCTGGGCCGCTTTGGCGAGGCGCTCGAGTTCTTTGACCGGGCGCCGGCGAGCAAGCTGCGCCACTACTACGCCGGCCAGGCGGCGGTCGGGCTGGCGCAGTTTGACCGGGCGGTGCAGGAATATCAGCAGGCGGCGAAACACGGCTGGGACGGCTTTGAGTGCGACATGCGGGTGGCCGCGGTGCGCGTACGGGCGGGCGACCTCGCCGGTGCGGAGAAGCTGCTGCACAAGCACGAGGCGGCCGGCCAGGACCGGGCGGACTGGTACTGTGGGCGCGGGCTGGTGGCGGACTACCGTAATGAGCGTGTGGCGGCGCTGGAGGCGCTCGAGCGGGCGCTGACGCTCGACCCGCACCACACCGAGGCGCTCTTCCGCAGTGCGCGGCTCTACGATCTCAGCGGCGACGACGCGGGGGCCCTCCGGCTTTACCGGCGGCTGGCCGCACAGCCGCGGGCGTACGTCAACGCGCTGTTGAACACGGCGGTGATCTACGAGGATGCCGGGCGGTTCGACGAAGCGATGGCCTGCGTGGTGCGGGTGCTGCGGGCGTTTCCGCACCACCAGCGGGCGCGGCTGTTCTTCAAGGACGTGGAAAGCTGCCAGCACATGGTGATTGTGGAGGGCAACGAGCCGCGAGTGGACGCCCGCAGTCGCCTGCTCGACACGCCGCTGTCCGAATTCGAGTTTACGGTCCGGGCGCGCAACTGTCTGAAGAAGATGAACGTGCGGACGCTGGGCGAACTCATCAAGCTCACCGAACCCGAGCTGCTGGCATACAAGAACTTCGGCGAACAGACGCTGGGGGAAATTAAGGCGCTGCTCGCGAAGAAAGGTCTGCGGCTCGGGCTGCCGGACGAAGAGGTTGAGCTGACGTCCGACCTGGGAGAGCTCACCGCGCGCAAGGCCCCCGCGGTCCCGGCCGGGCAGGCGGCCATCCTGGCGAAGTCCGTGGCGGAGATCGAGCTGTCGGTTCGTGCCCGGCGGTGCCTGCAGCGGCTCAACGTCCAGACGCTGGGCGACCTGGTGCAGTACTCGGAGGCGGATCTGCTGGCTACGCGGAACTTCGGCGTCACGTCCTTGAACGAAATCAGGCTCCGCCTGACGGATAGTGGGCTGTCGCTGGCGCCGCGGAAGCCGGGCTAATACGCCTGCATCGCAGATCCGTGAAGCGCGTACCCTGCCGCGGCGGGTGAGTTGATCCACAGATTACGCAGATTACGCAGATTACGCAGATTGGAGGTCGGGCAACGCGGGAGCAGAACAACAGCGCGGCCCACGACGGGCCTGGAAGTGGGCTTGCTCCTCAACTTCGGCGCCGAGTCTCTCCTATACAAGCGCTTGATTCGCTCTTTATCTGCGAAATCTGCGAAATCTGCGGACAAATCCGAACCAGAGCGCTATTGACCGCGTGCCCCGCGGTTTGATATTGTGTAACTGAGCAAGTGATTATCAAGTGCGCCGGTCTGGCGAGCCTGTTCGGGAACCCGGCGCTGCCTGCCGCTGCTCGTGCGGGGCAGGCGGGGCGCCAAGTTTCAGCGTGTCTTCTCCTGCGACGCAGTTGCTGTCGCCGCGGCGCGGCCTGGCCAGCCCCCGGCGGGTGGCCAGGGCTCCATCCAAGCCAGCGGGATGTCAAAAAAATCCGGATATTGCCCTTCGGGTTTGCTGACCAGATGCGCACGCTGGCACCGGGGCTGTCAGCGTCCAGCATGACCCATTCCTTGCGCCCGTCACGCTCCTCGACGCGCAGGAACTGGTTGTAGTCGTCATCGGCGAACCAGGTTTCCGCGTCCGCCGGCGTCGTCGACTTCCGGTCACGGCTGCTGGCCTGGCGGCAGGTGTAAGGCGGCTCCGGAAATTCCGCCAGTTTTGTCAGAGCGGTCATTTCGGCGAGTAAGGTACGTGTCGATACGGCGTGCGGCGTAGCGCAGCCCACGACCAGGGCAGCCAAACCGTAATCCAGGACGACCAGCGCTCGTGAATACATGGCGTGTCTCCTGACCGGCCGACGAGGCGGTTGCGGCGTGCGTGACGCAGCGGTATCATTTTGCACTTGGTGTGCGGTCGATAGCATGTCTTCGGTGCCTTGCAAAAGGAGGTGTGCGGCGAACAGAAGAGGATGCGAATGGTCCAAGCAGGGACCAGAGTAGAGTAGTCCTGTGGGCGGCGCGGCTTCTGGAATAGCAGCGCAATCAAATCTTAATGTCCTTTTTAAAGGGAGCAGACATGTCAGCACTGCGAGTCACAGGGATGGCCTTGTCCATGATCGCGTTGGTCAGCCTCGGGGGCTGTCCGACCACTACCACCACGGGCACCACCGCCGGCGGCGAGACGCTGAAAGTCAGCTTCGACGCCAAGGGTGGCAATTTCGCGGTGGCGACGGATAGCCAGGGAAACCAATACACGTTCAAGGCGCGCGAGGGGGACGGCGGGACCACAATCACCGAAGCGAACATCGTGACCAAGGACGGCCAGCAGCTCAAAGTGTCGCTCGACAGCGCCGGCCGGCCCGTCAACGTGCGCCTGTCGGACAACACGGCCGCCGACCTGGTCTATGACCAGGCTACCGGCAACGTGTCCATTCGTCTGACCGACGCCAACGGTGGCGTCGTTTCGTCCGCCCGCCAGATCAAGCCGGGGACGCAGAAGGCGGAGGTCCAGCAGCGGCAGGCGGCGGCCTGGGGCAAGGCGCTCGCCCGCGCCCAGGGCAAGTCGTCGAAGGTCGAGACATTGCAGAAGGGGCTCGCGGTTTGCGAGCAGATCATCGAATCGGTTTGTGATCCGAATAGCAACCCGAGTTCGCCGCTGGCGGCGTCCAGCGCGGCTCAGAAGCTGACCACGAACCTGAAGACCGTCGGTAGAGTGGCCTCGACCGAGATCGTCGACGAAGTGTTGAACACCATCGAGCTGGGTGAAACCGTCACGGCCGACGTGACGCCGGACATCATCAAGGAATTGGCGGGAAAGACCTTCAAGCTTTTCGACGCGGAGGGCTTCTGCCTCGAACTGACCGATACGGCCAACATCCTGACGTTTGACGGCAACGGCACACTGCTGACCGAGTTCGACCGGCACATGATCTTCCCGGACTTCAGCACGTCCAGCGAACAGGAGCGGGGCCTGACCATCAACTACGTGACGTTGACGGAGCTGAACCTGACTGCCGAGGACATCGGCTTCGACCTGACGGTTACGCCGATCTTCACGGGTACGCAACTGGACGACGCCGACAAGATCACGATCGAGCGGCGTTTCAACGCGCACCTCAGCTTCCCGGTGGAGGTATTCGTCGGCCAGGACATTGCCGAGGCGCATAAGTTATTCGACGCGGCGCTCATCAACGGCGAGCTGTCCGAGGATGGCGCCGTCCTGGCCTTTGAGTTGGTCCTCGTGGACCTCGACGAGAGCGAGGGCGATTCGGTCGGCAAGGGAGTCTACCCGGTCGCCAAGCTGCGCTACCACGATCAGGGCGCGCGCGTGCCGGCACGCATTTATGAAGCGGCGTGCGAGCAGAGCACCGCGGACCCGAACACGATCTCGGATGATCCGACCGACGGCATCACCTGCCCGACGGAGCCCAAGGAAGTGGCCGAAGACTTCGAGGTCCAGTTCAATCCCGGCAGCCTGAACCTCGACGACGTCCAACTGGACTGGTACATCAGCAGCGGCACGGGCTACATCTCCGGCGAGGAGGACACGGAAACCACCACGGTCGTGGCGACCACGTCGGGCTTCATCGAGATCACGCTGCTGGTTCACGACATGACGGACCCGGCAAGCGAAGTGGTGCGCGTCTATACTTGCACCATCGCCGTCGGCACCGAGGAGGGCGGCCAGGTCGGCGCGGACGAGCTCGTCGGCTACTGCCCGACGCAATTCGTCATGGATGAAACGGCCGATGCCTGGGTCGAGGGTGCGGCGCTCGACAGCCTCGTCTACATCGAGTGGTATGTACTCGGCGCCTGGCAGTATTACATCGACAACGTCTCCGCGCCGCGCACCGGCTTCACCTTCTGGGAAACCGGGTTCTTCACCGTAGTCTTCTACGGCGTAAAGGCGGACGGCACGGAGATCTACCTCTGGCTGGACGTCGAGGTCGTCGCCAGCGGCGAGACCGAGTATGGCGAAAACATCCCACCGTCCACAGCCAACGAGTTCGCTGGTAATTACACGGGCGAGCTCACAAACCCGGCGGGCTGGGCGCACACGTTCGAGTTCACCGTGGCGGACGACGGCACGATCACCGGTGTGTCCACCTGGCCCGCCGTCGAGTTCAACCTCGAGGGCTACGTGGATTCGAGCGGGGCATCTACTTCGAGGATGATGCCTACAGCTCTGGCTACGCCGTCGGCATTTACCAAGGTGAGTGGATGACGGACACCAACAATTTCGTTGGCATGTACTACGAGGATGACACGTCGAACGACATCGGTCCGTGGACCGCGGAACTGACGAACGGTTCGTAACGACAGGTCCGGCACAGGCCGCTAGGCGCCATTAGTCGCACCAACGACAACGCCGCGGGTTACCTGCCCGCGGCGTTTCTCATGCGCGGTCGGTTTTCGGCCCAGCGGTCCCCCGCCCATGCCCCAAACGGCTGCCAGGCGATACACTGGTAGGTTCGTGGTGACCACCGAGCGGCCGCGCAGGCGGGCCCCGGTGGGGTCGATGGATAATCCCTGCGCCGGAGCGGTCAGCGGCGTACGCTATGCCCGATGTGCAGCGACGTGTCATTCTCAAACCCGCCGACGCAGATGCCGGCACGCTTGCCCGTTTGGGCGAGGCGCTGGCGGAGGCCATCGAGCTTCACAATCGGCTGGCCGCCAAGTCGCCACACATCCTGCGCCTCACCAGTTCGCTCCAGCAGAACGGCACCGGCTTTTTCGTGGCGCACGAGCCCGCGACGCCGCTGGACCCGCGGGAGCTATTCGGGACCGGCGGGTCCGCGCTGCCGGAGGAACAACTACTTCAATTCGCCAACGGTCTGTTTGAGGCGCTGGCCGCAGCCCACGCCAGCGACGGCGGCCGGCCCCCGGTTCACGGCGGTCTGTGTCCGGGCGTGGTGCTCACCGGCGCGGACGGGCTCGTCAAGATAGCCGATTTTGCGGTCGGGCCAGCGATTTGCAAGGCCCTGGACGCCGAGCGGTACGTCAACCTGGCCGTCGGCCCACGACCGGATGCCACGGGAGCCTGGGAAATCCTGCCCGAGTATGTCCCCGACCGTGACGACCG
The DNA here is from genome assembly GCA_020058145.1 of Phycisphaerae bacterium. Taxonomy (GTDB): domain Bacteria; phylum Planctomycetota; class Phycisphaerae; order UBA1845; family Fen-1342; genus JAGVEP01. Next base: position 9,561 of record JAGVEP010000043.1, read on the forward strand.
TCTCTGCGGCTTCGTCGATCCCGACAAATACGGCCAGGACACACTGGGGAGCTTCGAACCGGGTTCCGACATCATCGCCGCGGGCATGGTGCTCTACGTGCTGGCCGAGCGCAAGCACCCGTACCTCTATTACGAGGCCGAAGCCCATCGCGTCGTCGACATGGCCCGCATGATGAGCATGGGCGTGCCGATCCCGATCCGCCGCAAGGACCTGTGCGAGTCCGCCAATCCCGCGATGCGCGCGTGCCGCGAGCTGGTCGCCGCGATGCTCGACCGCGTCCCGGCCAAGCGACCGTCGGCCGCGGATATCCTGCGGCGTTTCAGGACGGCGGCGCCTGGTGCCGATCTGGAGCTGATCACCGCCCAGCGCTGGGTGAAGCAGATCGAGGGGCTGCTCCAGGCGAAGGACTGGCCCGGACTGCAAGCGGCGCTCCAGGATCGGCCGAAGCTGACGAACTGGCCGCAGGACCCGTTATCGCGTGCCGTGGCCGTGGAACGGCAGGCCCAGGCGCAGCTTGCCAAGCTGGGCGAGCAGGCCGCGATTGACGCGGATCGCGTGGCGGCCGAGAAATGGCTCGCCCGGGTGCAGAGCGCGTGCCACGCGGGGGACTGGAAAGCCGTCCAGGGTCTGCTCGCGGAGAAACCGGAGCTGAAGCACTGGCCGGCCCGCGTGCTGGAAGAAATCAAAGCCGTCGGGGTGCGGCTGGAGGCGGAGCAGGCCGCCGAAAAGGCGCGGGGCTGGCAGAAGTCGCTGCAGAAGGCCTTTCAGGCGCGCGACTGGACCGCGGTGGCCCGGCGGTTCGAGCAACGCCCGGATCCCCAGACGTGCCCGCCCGAGGTGACGAGGTACGCGAATGAGGTCGAGGCGGAATACAAGAAATACCTCGAGGAGCAGGAGCGGCGGCAGCGGCTGATCGAGCAGCAGCATCGCGAGGCCGACGCCTGGCTCAACGAGGCGCGGGGCCTCGCGAAAAACCAGAAGTGGGTCGAAGCCATCGATCTGCTCGCGCAGCCGCCGCGGCTGGAGCACTGGCCGGCCGGTTGCCGGGACGCAGCGCGGCGCCTGACGGACGAGTGCCGCGGGCATCTGGGGGATGTCGTCCAGGAGGACCTCGGGAAAATCGAGGAGATGGTGCGTGGCCACGGTGAGGCGGTCGTGCGCCACCTGCTCGCCACCCGTTTCGCCGGATTGCTGACGCCGGAATGTGTTGAGACGAAGATCGAGTTGGTGCTGTGGGCGCCGCCGGAGTCCGACGCCGACGGCCGCGCGACGCTGCTCACGCGGGTCCAGGCTCCGCGGGGGCTGACGGGACCCGAGGCTGTGCGGGGGGCGCTGGATTTCAAGCTGCGTGGGGGCGAGCCGAACATCAGCGCCGGGCTGGATGAATTTCGGCGGCTGGTCGAAGCCGGGCTGGACGCGGCGCTCCGCCAGCTTCAGAGCTTGCAACTGGGAGCGCTGACCCGCGCCCTGCGGGATAGCGTTTTTCCGGAAGCGACGGTGCAGGCCGCACTGGAGGCCCCGACGCCGCGTGCGACGGCTGAAGTCCAACTGCTCGGTGCCAAAGCGGCCGAGGGGCGCGTCGCGGTTGAATTGACGTGGGATGATGCGGGCTTGGCGTGGCGACCGACGGATGTTGGGGCGCTGGCC
>JAGVEP010000524.1 GCA_020058145.1 Phycisphaerae bacterium
CGGCGAGCCACCTGTCCGAGCCCCACGCGCCAGCGTGGGGTTTTCCGCGGAGCGCGCTGCGCGGACCCCAGGCTCGCGCCTGAGGCTCGGACGGCAAGCTCTCCGCCACAGTTTTGGACTACACCCCGTGCTGAAGTCCTGTCGCGCCGGTCGCGCGCCGAAATCCCGCGCGGCGCTGGCCAAGTGGCCGCTACGGCGCGAGATAGCCGTAGAGCCGTGCGACGGCCGCTGCGCCGCGGTCCAGATCCTCGAGCACGGCGTTCTCATTCGGCCCATGCGCGGCACAATCGGGCCCGGCAAAGCCGAGCAGCAGCGAATCGGCCCCCAACACGCGCTTGAACGCCGGCAAGATCGGCAGCGTGCCGCCTGCGCGAATGAGTGCCGGCTCGCGGTCGAAGGACTCACGCAGCGCCCGCCGAGCGGCGTGTAGCGGCGTGCTGTCGAGCGGCGCCACGTAGGCGTCACAGACCCCGTGGTCGAGGATTTCGAGGCGCACCGTGTCCGGGCACCTGGCCCGGATCGTCTGGTCAAACTGCGCGCTGAGTTTCTCGCCACCTTGATTGGGTACCAGGCGCATACTGACTTTGGCCCCGGCACGGGCGGGGAGGATCGTATTCGCGCCTTCGCCCGCGTAGCCCCCGTAGATGCCGTTCACGTCCAGCGTGGGGCGCGTCCAGCGTCGTTCGTTCGTGCTGAAGCCCGGCTCGCCGCACACGCGCGGGCTGCCAAGCCCGGCGGCGTACTGCACGTCATCGAGCGGCAAACCGCGAAGTTGCTCCCGTTCCGCGGGCGGCAGCTCGGTCACGTCGTCGTAGAAGCCGGGGATACTGACGCGGCCGTCGGCGTCGTGGAGCGTGGCGATCAGCTTGGCCAGTACGTTCGCCGGGTTCGCGATCGTCCCGCCGAACCCGCCGCTGTGGAGATCGTGCTTTGGGCCGGTCAGGCGGATTTCCTTGTACAGCAGGCCGCGCGTCCCGTACGTAATCGTCGGCCACCCGTCCGCGTACATCCCGGTGTCGGACACCAGGATGTGATCGCAGCGCAGCAGGTCGGTGTGCTGCTGAATAAACGGCACCAAATGCGGCGACGAAATCTCCTCTTCGCCTTCAATCAGGAATTTGAGGTTGATCGGCAGCCGCTTTTCGACCTCCAGCCACGCCGCCGCCGCCCGGACGTGTACGAGGAATTGCCCCTTGTCGTCCGCCGCGCCGCGGCAGATGAGCTTGCCGTCCTTGACAACCGGATCGAACGGACCGGCGTCCCACAGCCGCAGGTCGCCCTCGGGCTGCACGTCGGCGTGCCCGTAGACCAGGTACGTCGGGGCGCCGGCGTGCGCGCACCGCTCGGCATAGACCAGCGGATGCCCGCCGGTCTCACAGACCCGCGCGTCGAACCCCAACCGAGCCAGCAGGTCGCGCGTCCAGCGCACCGCGGCGGCGACATCGCCCTTGTGCTCGGGCTTCGTGCTGATACTCGGGATCCGGCACAGGTCGATAAGCCAGTCCAAGTGCTCCTGTTGATGCTGGCGAAGGTATGCGGCTACGCGGTCCATGGGCGACTCCTGGGGGAAGTTCGGAGTAGCGAGTAACGAATGGCGAGTTACGGATCGGCCGCCAACTCGCTACTCGGCACTCATCATACTATATTCTCTTCGATGGGTCTGATTCGCCTGCTACCGCCCGCGCTCATCAGCCGGATTGCCGCCGGTGAGTGCATTGAACGCCCCGCCAGCGTTGTCAAGGAGTTGGTGGAGAACGCGCTGGACGCCGGCGCCGGGCGGATCGACATCAGCCTGCTGGATGGCGGCCGCGGACTGATCCAGGTGGCCGACGACGGCGGCGGGATGGAAGCCGACGATCTCGTGCTCGCGGTGCAGCAGCACGCCACGAGCAAAATCCACGACGACGATGACCTGTTCAACATCCACACGCTGGGTTTTCGTGGCGAGGCGCTCGCCAGCATCGGTGCCGTCGCCCGGCTGCGCCTCGTGTCCCGCCGCGCGGATTGCGACGTGGGCCACGAGATTCAGGTCGAGGCCGGGCAGGTCGGCCAGCCGCGGCCCTGTGCGGCGGCGGTCGGTACGACGGTCGAGGTGCGCGATCTGTTTTACCCGGTGCCAGCCCGCCGGAAATTCCTGCGCACCAATCAGACGGAGATGGGCCACATTACGGAGCAACTGGCCCGGATCGCGCTGCCGCACCCCGGCCTCGCGTTCACGCTGAAGCATCAGCAACGGGTTATGCACCAGCTTCAGCCCACGGGCGACCGCCGGCAGCGGATCGCGGACTTCTATGGCCCCGAGCTAGCGGCCGTGCTGCTGCCGATTCGCCGTGAAGGTAGTGGCGTGCGGATCGAGGGGCTCGTCGCGCCGCCGGCAGAGAGTCGCGGCAGCTCGAAGTGGGAATATGTGTTCGTCAACGGCCGGCACGTTCGCGACCGCTTTGTCGCGCACGCGATTCGTGAGGCGTACCGGAGCCTGATCGACCCGTCGCGGTCGCCGGTGGTGTTCCTGTTCATCACGATTGACCCGGACAAAGTGGATGTAAACGTCCACCCGACCAAGATTGAGGTGCGTTGGCAGGATTCGAACTACATGCACGGGCAGGTGCTCGCCGCGCTGCGCGAGAAGTTCCTGTCGAGCAACCTGGACCGCCCGCTCCGCACGCCGCGCGAGGACGAGGAATACCGCGAGCGTGTCCGGGCGGCGATGGTGGGATTCTTTACTACGAACAGGCACGCAGGCACGGAGGGACGAAGGGACGAAGGGACGGAGGGAAGAAGGCACGAAGGCACGGAGGCACGCAGGCACGAAGGGACGGAGGCACGCAGGCACGAAGGGACGGAGGCACGCAGGCACGAAGCGCCAGCGCGTGAATCGTCAGAACACGAAGCGCCAGCGAGTGCATCGCCGGAACCCGGAGCGCCCGCGACGGGGGTCCCTCCTTCGTCCCTCCGTCCCTCCGTCCCTCCGTCCCTTCTTCCCTCCGTCCCTCCTTCGTCCCTCCGTCCCTCCGTCCCTCCGTCCCTTCCGCCCCTGGCCCCCCGCGCCCTCCAAATCCACAACGCCTATCTCGTCGTCGAAACCTCCGACGGCCTGATGCTCATCGACCAACACGCCCTGCACGAACGCATCCTCTACGAGGAACTTCGCCGGCGGATTGCCGAACACCGCCTCGAAGCCCAACGCCTGTTGCTTCCGCTGATCGTCCGCGTGCCAGCCGACCGGCTTGAAGCGCTGGAAACGCACGCCGGGGCTCTGCAAGGGCTGGGGATCGAGCTGACGGCCGCGGGTCCGCAGAGCGTGGCGTTGCACGCATTTCCCTCGCTGCTGCTGGAGCGTGTCGACCACGAGCGGTTCGTGCGCGATTTGCTCGACCTGCTCGGCGAGCAGGGCAGCCGCCCGGCACAGGAAACCCTGCTGCACGATGTCCTCGACATGATGGCGTGCAAAGCGGCCGTGAAAGCCGGCGATTCGCTGACGCCGGAGGAGATCGACGCGCTGCTCCAACGCCGGGAGCTGGCCGAGCGCAGCAGCCATTGCCCGCACGGCCGGCCGACGACCCTGCGGCTGACGCTGCGCGACCTGGAGCGGCAGTTTCATCGTCGGTAGGGTGGGCACTGCCCACCAATCCTGGTATTCTCTTTTTGTGCCTGTTGCGCGTCAAATGGTGGGCGGTGCCCACCCTGTTGCACTCAAGGTGGTGGGCAATGCCCACCCTACGAAAGGTGGCCTGTGACCAGAACCGCCGCCGAAGTCCGCCGCGAGTTCATCGAGTTCTTCTGCCAGAAGCATGGCCATAAGTTCGTGCCCAGCTCGCCGGTCGTCCCGCACGACGACCCGACGCTGCTGTTCACCAACGCGGGCATGAACCAGTTCAAGCCGTACTTTCTCGGCACCGAGACGCCGAAGAATCTGCGGGTCGCGAACACGCAGAAGTGCATTCGCGCCGGCGGGAAGCACAACGACCTCGACGACGTGGGGCACGACACCTACCACCACACGTTTTTCGAGATGCTGGGCAACTGGTCCTTCGGCGACTACTTCAAGCAGGAAGCGATCGGGTGGGCGTGGGAACTGCTCGTTGACGTGTGGGGGCTCGACCCGACGCGCCTCCACGCGACCTATTTCGGCGGCGATGCGGCCGAAGGGCTGGAGCCGGACGTCGAGGCCCGCGACCTGTGGCTGCGGATTCTGCCCGCGGAACGGGTCCACGCCGGTTCGAAGAAGGACAACTTCTGGGAGATGGGCGAGACCGGGCCGTGTGGGCCGTGCAGCGAGGTCCATGTGGACCTGACGCCGGACAAGAGCGGGGCTGCGCTCGTCAACGCCGGCGACGCGCGCGTCATCGAAATCTGGAATCTTGTTTTTATCCAGTTCAATCGCGCTGCGGACAGCAAGCTGACCCCTCTGCCGGCGAAGCATGTTGATACAGGAATGGGTTTCGAGCGTGTGACGGCCGTTTTGCAAGGTCACAACAACAATTACGCGACCGACGTGTTTGTGCCGATCATCCAGGCGATCGAGAAAATTAGTGGGCACATCTACGGCAGCGCCGCCAACCCCCCTGTGGTCCCCCCTACGAGGGGGGACGGTCCGACGAACCCCCCTCCCTCTCAGGGAGGGGTTGGGGGAGGGTCGAACCGCTATGCCGTCATGCGCCCCGGCAACATGCAGGACGAAGCCTGCCGCGTCATTGCCGACCACATCCGCACGTTGACGTTCGCGATCACCGATGGAGCCGTGCCGGACAAAGAAGGCCGCGGCTACGTGCTCCGCCGCATCCTCCGCCGGGCGGTGCGGTTCGGCTGGCAACACCTGAATTTGCACGAGCCGTTCTTGTGCAAGCTGGTGGACACGGTCGTGGCGACGATGGGGGATGCGTTCCCCGAGCTCAAGAAGAACCCGCAGCATGTGCGGGACGTTCTGCGGGAGGAAGAGGAGTCGTTTGACCGCGCGCTGGGCCGAGGCATTGAGATGTTCAATGAGTCAGTCCTCACTGCGATTGGGCACGCCATCGAGCGAGCCCAGGGCTGGACTTTGACCGCTAGTGCAACTTGGCTACGTGCCACAAGCGGCGCCCATTGGACTTTTGACACGCCTGCGGGGCGTCGGCGTGTGAAGGAGTCGGAAGCCCGTGCCTTGGTTGAAGGGAGCATCACATTTCCGGGTGATGTTGCGTTCAGACTCCACGACACGTACGGCTTCCCAGTCGATCTCACACAAATCATGGCGAGCGAGAAGGGACTTACGGTCGACATCGGCGAGTATGAGCGGCTGATGGAGGAGGCACGCGAACGTGCCCGAGCCGCGCGGGCCTTTGTTCCGTTCGAGCACCCGGACCTGGAGATTGATTTCCGGGCCTTGGGTCCAACCGTGTTTGCAGGTTACGAGGGGACGGAGATCGATGACGCGGTGTTGCTGGGCATGTTCGTCCGGGGCGGAAACGTGATCGACCCTCGCCCAATTGCGTCAATCTCGGAAGGAGACGAAGCAGCGCTTGTCCTGGACAAGACACCGTTCTACAGCGAAAAGGGCGGGCAAGTTGGCGACCGTGGTGTCATTGAGTCTAGCTCCTTTCGCTTCGTCGTTGAGGACACGCAGGAGGTGGGAGAGACTGTGCTCCATCTCGGTACGTGCGTTTCGGGGCAGATCACGGGCTACGGTCTCAGCCTCGATGAGTTGACGGCTGACGAGCGACGAGAAAGCGCATGTCACGCCGTCGTGGGCGCGACTTGCCGCCGCGCCACCATGAAAAACCACACCGCCACCCACGTCCTCAACTGGGCACTCCGCGAGGTCCTCGGCGACCATGTCCAGCAGAAGGGGTCGCTCGTCGATCATGAAAAGACGCGGTTCGACTTCTCGCACCCGCGCGCGCTGACGCCGGAGGAAATCGAGCGCGTCGAGCAGCTTGCCAACGACAAAATCCGCCAGAATTTGCCGGTGTCTTACGAAACCGTGCCGCAAAAGGACGCCCTGAAGATCAACGGCCTGCGGGCCGTCTTCGGCGAACGTTATCCCGACGAGGTCCGCGTGCTTTCGGTCGGCGCAAACGTCGCCGACCTGCTCAAACAGCCGGACAATCCCAAATGGCGGGAGTGCTCCATCGAATTCTGCGGCGGCACACACGTCAAGAACACCGGCGAGATCGAGCGGTTCGTGCTGATAAACGAGGAAGCTGTCGCGAAGGGCGTTCGGCGCCTCGTCGGGCTGACCAGTGCGGCGGCAACGGCGGCGGAAGAGGCCGGTGCCGCACTCGTGAAGGGTGCCGAGGAATTGAAACGCGGTCCGCCGGAAGAAGTGCCTGCCGGTCTGGTCGAGTTGCAGAATTCACTCGCGGCGGCGGTGATTCCGCTCCGTCAGCGACACCATCTGCGAGCGCTCAGCGACGAATTGCAGCAGATCGTGAAGAGCCGACAGAAATCGGCGGCAGCCGATGCGGCGGAGATTGTCCGCCAGAAGGTAGCCGAGCTGCTGCAAAGCGCACCAAAGATCGGCAATACGACGGTCATCGTTGCGGAGATGCCCGACGTACCCGCCGAGCAACTGAAGCACGGTGCGGACCTGATCAAGCAAAAGTGCGGCTCGGCGGCCATCCTCTTTGGCGTTCGCAGCGACGAAAAGGCGGCGTTGCTAGCGGCCATGACCGATGACTTGGTCAAGATGGGCGTGAAGGCCGGCGACCTCGTCAAAGCCATCGCCCCCATCGTGGGCGGCGGCGGCGGCGGCCCGCCGACGATGGCCCAGGCGGGGGGAAGGGACCCGGGCAAGCTGCCGGAAGCCCTGGAAGCCGGCCGCAAGTGGATCGGCGGAAAGTTAGGGGATTAATTGGGGGTTGGCGATTGCAGTCGCAGCCGCGGCGATCCCCAATTTCCAATTTCCAATCGCCAATCGTCAATTCCGACTTCGGCCCCTGCCGACCGCGAGACCGAGCAACACGAGAGCTAGTGCGGACGGCTCCGGCACACTTTGATACAGGTGCACCAGCCCGTCGCCATAGCCTATCAGCACGTCCGGCAGCCCGTCGCCGGTCCAATCGCAGATTGCGGGGCGCGAGCGCAACGTATCCGGCAAGTCGATCGGCACGCCGTCTGCGGTCATAGCCGTGTAGTTAGAGAAATTGGGCGCGGCGTCGGTGCCGGTGTTGTTGTAGAAGAGCAACTGGCCGTTGGTGTTGCCCAGCAGCAGGTCCTTCTTGCCGTCGCCATCCCAGTCGGTGACGACCGGGCTCGCGCGCAAAGATGGCACGAGCAGGTCCACACCGTTGGCCTGCACGATGATCGTCGTGCGGAAATCGGGCTGAATGTCCGTGCCCTGGTTGAGCAAGACACGCAGCTTGCCGTCGAGCGCCCCCACGACGAGATCCTGTGTGGCGTCATTATTCCAGTCGAGCCAATTCGGAGTCGCGCGGCCCCCAACGTTGATGTCGATCTTGGAGCCGGGCGGACCGACCTGGACAAACGCGCCGCCGTCGAACGCGGGATTCGCGTTACTGCCCGTGTTCACGAAGAGCTTGACTTTCCCGTCGGCCTGCCCGACGAGCAGGCCCTTCCGGTCGGCGGCGCCACGCTGGATCAGTCGCGGATAGGCTCCCAGGCAGCCGACGGGCGGCACCGTCATATCTCCCCCGAGTGACTGGGCATAGAAGGAACTCGAAAAGTGCGGCAGCCCTAGCGTGCCGTCGTTGAGGTACACGCGCACCTTCCCCGTGTACCCGGCACCGCCCTCGCCGACGACCAGATCGCACAACCCGTCGTCGTTCCAGTTGACGAACGACGGCACCGAATAGCCGGGCACGCTCAAATTCCACCCGCCCGCCTGGACGATCTGCTCGGGTCCGAGTTCGTACGCCGCCGCGGGGGGCAAGAACGGCGACAAAGAGATAGATAACACTGTTATAACGGTACCGAAAACAATTCGACTGGTGAGCATCGCCTAACCCTTCTGAGAATGCCCGGCGGGCCGAAAAAACAGGAACTCATCGCCCGTCAATCATGTTAGGCCCGCACGTTCGTGAAAATCAAGGCGGGAAAGTCCGGTACCGCGTGTCCGGGGTGCGAGGCACGTTTGATCTAACGAGCCCGGCACGCTAACGACGGCTGTCCGCCCGGTCGATAACTCCGGAAGAACGCAACACTTACTACACCGGGCCGCGACGCCGGGCGACCACAGGAGCAACGAGCGATGAAATCCATGTTCAGCATCAGCACCGGCCTCGCGGGTATCTGCATCGTCCTGCTGCTCACGTCCTGCGGGACGCCGCTGCTGACGAACCTCACGGGCACGGGCGGGACAACCCAGGGCACCGCGGGCGGCATTTCGGCGTCGCCAGCCGCGGAGCCGGCAACCACGACCAGCACTAGCGGTGGAGAGTCCTCCGCCACCGGCACCGGGTCCGAGACCACCACCAGCACGACTGCCGGCAACGAGTCGTCCGGTACCGCTTCCGGCGATGGCACTGCTCCGGAAGCCACTCAGGGCACGCTCACGCTACGGATCGCGGCCGACTACACCACGGCGGGCTCATCCTCCACCGGGCAATCGGGGCAGGGCATCCCTTCCGATTTCGTGCGCCCCACGAGCTGTCAAGATGCCCTGCCGTTCGACGGGCCGCCGTACGCGGCGGGGCTCGACTGTGACGGTGACGGCGGCGTCGGACAGTACGTCACGCCATCGGTGTTCAAGATCGCGTTGAAGCGGGCCACGCTCTACGCTGCGGACGGGACGACTCTCGACCTCGTGCCGGATACCGGTACGCTCGCGAAATCGCAGGTGATCGATCTGACCGCGCCGGTGACCCTGGCGGCGGCGGAGGTGCCGGTGGCCACCTACACGGGGATGGAGGTTCAGGTCTATTACTACGAGCTGGTCATGCCGCTCAACGACCCGCCGGTGGACCAGCACATCCGGGTCTATCTGAGCGACGACGACTTCGAGGCCGAAGGTAACCTTGGTCATCACCAGGGCGACATCACCATGATCGACGACGACGGCAATGAACTGGGCTTCGTCATGGGTGGCTCAGCGTGGACGGCCGCCTCGGTAGCCCCGGTGCGCGGGGAGTACTCGAACGGGGCGGGGGGCGTGGACCCCGAAACCGGCCACGCGCGCGGAATGTTCGGCGACGCGACGCTCTGGAACTCCACGCCCTTCATGCAAGGGGCCACGCAGGATATCTGCATTTTCGAAACCGGTTTGAATCTGGAGTTGACCAGCGCCGGCACAACTCTCACCCTGCTGTTCAGCCTGGCGGATAGCTGGTTCTACGAGGACTTCAACAACAACCAGACCTTCGACCCCTGCGGCACGCCGGGTTTGAACGTAATGATGGACGGTTGTAGCGAAGGGGCCGGTTGGGCACCGCTCCTGCCTTATCCGGAGGCGGTTGTGGAGTAGACGCGAGCGTCAGTAACCGGACACCCCATCTGCAAAACTGGGCCACGAGCGGCGGCGCTGCTCGTGGCCCGTTTTCTTGGTTGTCTGGGGTGTAGTCCAAAACTGTGGTAGCCGCCCCGCGCGGCGAGCCTCCTGTCCGAGCCCCATGCGCCAGCGTGGGGTTTTCCGCGGAGCGCGCTGCGCGGACCCCAGGCTCGCGCCTGAGGCTCGGACGGCGAGCTGCCTGTCCGAGCCCCACGCGCCAGCGTGGGGTTTTCCGCGGAGCGCGCTGCGCGGACCCCAGGCTCGCGCCTGAGGCTCGGACGGCGAGCTTTCCGCCA
>JAGVEP010000252.1 GCA_020058145.1 Phycisphaerae bacterium
CGATTGTCTTGAGGGCCGTGGCGATCTTCCCGCACGTCACGCCGGGCACGTCGGCTTCGGTGTCCAGCAGCGCCGCGACTTGCTCGCCCAGCGCCGCCGACGCTTCCAGCGCCTTCCGGTCAACCGGCAACGGGATGCGCGGCCAGTCGCGCCGGATGCCGTCGGCGTTTTCGCTCAGGTAGGCCGGGCTGTAGCCGATCGCCAAGGCGTGCATCCACAACAGTCCCGCCGTCTTCGCGTCGGCGTCGGGGTCTTTGATGCCCAACTTGGCCAGGTAGGCGCGGGCAGGTTTCGACAGATTCGCACGGGGCTTCGCATCCCCGAACAGGGGCGCGCCATCGGCCCCCTTTGCCTTCCGGTCGGTCAACCGGAAAGGCAGGTGCCGTGCATGTCCTGAAATGCTGTCGTAGTCGCACACCACTGACGCGCAAAGGAATGGCGGTCCCTCTGTTCGTTTGTCGGCGGTGTCTCGTGTGATAAGGAACTTGTTGTCGGCGAATCGCTGCTGCAACAAGTCGGGGCTTGGTTCACTGAATAGCGGCCGGATGTTGGCCAGGTACGCCCAACGCACATCGAACACCTTGAAAGGGTAACGAACGATCATCGAAGGATCGAAGGTGTGTTCCTTCAGCAGCTTGCGCCGCGCATCGGGGCCGACAATCCGATTCCCAGTCATCATCAACGACGCATGCAACGCCGCCACTTCGGCGTCGGGCACGGCTGCATCAAAGTACGCCCGCACGCGCGGTTCCAAGGCTTCGCGGTCGATGGCGATCAGTGCGCCGGCTCGGCGCTCGACCGGACCGTTGTAGTGCAATTGGCACAGGTCCACCATCTTCGGCCATTGCGTGTAGTGCGCGGCCACATTTTCCGGGCGGAAGGAACTTCGGTTTTCCTTGATCGGATTTGCCCGACTCTGGCGGCTGTCCTTTTCGGCGAGACTGGCAAGAAGGTCCTGCCGCTTATTTACGCCCCAGAACTGCCGGAAGAGGACGGTCGGTTTCCGGTCGCGCTTCTCTTTGCGAACCATTACACAAATAGCCGTGCCGACGCGGATGCCCTCGCGGTTGTATTCGGTCGAGAATACCGACGGGTCGGGCTTGCCTTCCGGGGTCAATTTGCCCGTTTCCCGGCTGTCGCCGTTCATGCAGTCGAACCACAGCTTGTCAAACTCGCTCAGGAAGCGTTGTCGCATGACGACAAAGGACGGATCGGCCAGATAGGAGAAATTGGAGATGAAAGACACCACGCCCCGCCCGCTCATTTCCGCGATGCGCCGCTCGGTCAGGCGGAAGAAGCGGACGTAGAGATCGTCCAGGTTAAACTTCTTGATGCCCCAGCCGCCGGCGCTGACGGGCTTATTCAGGTCTTTCTTGTACAGTTCGACCAGCCGTTGTTCCTCTTGCGGGCTGACGCCGGCGAAGGCGTTGTAGGGCGGGTTGCCCAGCACCACCAGGATTTTCTTATCCCGCTTGACATGCTCGGCCGCATCACGCTCCTGTTGAAGCTCGACCCAGGACATGACCTCTTGCTTGGGACCTTTGGGCGGCTCCCAGCCGGTTAGGGCATTGGTCAAGTACACGCTGGCGCGCTCGCCCCGGCTATGCGAAAGAGGTAGCCCGGCCTCCTGCAACAACAGTCCGATCTGCAAGTGTGAGACGACAAAGGGCGCCGGCATGATCTCGAAACCGAAGACACGCGTCATGGCTGCGGTCTTCACGTCGTGGCCGATCAACGCGTCGTCATGCTTGTCACGCAGAGTTTTCTCGATCCTGTGCAGCACTTCGACCAGGTAGGCGCCCGTGCCGCAACAGGGGTCCAGTACAATGACGTTGGGATCGGCCAAGCCGTCGGGCAGGTCCAGTTCCTCGCGCAAGACGGCGTCTACCCGCGCGACCTGATACTTGACGATTTCGGGCGGGGTGTACCAGACACCCAGTTCCTTGCGTAGCTCCGGGTCATAGGCTTCCAGGAACGGCTCATAGAAATACTGGACCGCGTGCTCGTCCTGAAACCGCTTGAAGAACTCGTCACGGTCCACACGGTTGAGCACGCCGGCGGCCCAATGCAGCACTTCCACCAGGCCCAGCGCCCCCAGCCGGCTCGGCTTGGCCACCTCACCGTACAAGGTTCCGATGAAGGGGATGTGCAGGGACCATTCGGCCTTCTGCCAATCAAACTTCGCCTTGGGGCCGGGATTGTCCTTGTGCCAGCGCACCCACGCGGAGAACACGCCATAGAAGAGGGTTTGCACCAGCGTTGAGCGGAAAAAATGCTCGCCCTTCTCGTCGGTGAACTTCATTCCCAGGGCGTCTTCCAGGGCCGAGCGGACCGCTTGCAGCGCGGGCAACGTTTTTTGTTGCTCCACGCGGTAGAGCGCATCGCGCGCGTACGACGCCAGAAACCACGCCACGTCTTTCGGGTTCAGCAGCGGCGCGGCGTGCAGGCAGGCGCGCTTGATGAACTCGACGAACGGCTCGGCGCTCTGTTGGGCCGTGGCGCGCGGGTGTGCAACTTTAGAGCGCCAGAAATCGTTTTCGTCGGCCGCCAGCCTGAAGGACTCGCGCTCGTGCAGCTTTCCGTCCGAACCGCGCTCGACGATCACAAAGTCACGCAGATTCGTCACGAGCACGATGCCGTAGGTTTTCAGGTAGTCCTTGACCTGCTGGCTTGCGGCGATCGTCTTCACGTCGGGCTTTGTGCCCTTGGCCTCGATAGCGCCGCGCGCTGGCAATTGACCGGTTTTAGGAGCGGCGTTCGCTCGTTGCTGGAACTGGTCGGCGGTGAACAGACCGCCGTCGGGCATTCCGGCTCCAACGTTCTTGAGATTCATTACACAGCGAACCTTGGGCTTGAGGGTCTTTCCGACCGCGTTGAACAGGTTGGACAGCGCGGGATAGTAGGACGTTTCTTCCACGCCGGCGGCAGATGCCCGGATCGCCCTCAGTTCCGCAAGGTAAGCCTCGACTATGCGTTGCGCGATGCGGCCGTCAGTGTCGCCAAAAGACTCTTGCGGTTGGACGATTCGTTTAGCTGCCGCGCGCTTGGGCATGTTGGGCCTTTCCTGTCCGCGAACAAGGCGGAATGCGGACAGCATACAAACTGGGCGCGGGGGGCCAAGGGCGCGGCGTGCGAAAGCCGCCAAACTGGCGGTCCGCACCGGCGGTACGGTGCCCGTCCACGCGCGTTCAGCCGGGTGATCACGTGCGGGTGTCCTATCCCTTCTCCGCGACACCAACGCTGCGTCCGGTACGGACCCTACGCCGCATCGATCAGGGCCAGCTTCTCGCCAAACATGCGCTTCAGGGCGGGGAGCAGGGGCTGATGCTCGGGCCGGGCGAGCGTCGGGTCGGCGGCGACCAGCTCGAACGCGTCCTGCCGGGCTTTTTCCAGCAGTCCAAAGTCGTCCACGAGGCTCGCGACGTGCAGCTCCGGCAGGCCGTGTTGCCGCGTGCCGAAAAGCTGCCCCGGTCCACGCTGCCGCAGGTCCGCCTCAGCAATCTCGAAGCCGTCGGTCGTGCGGGCCATGACGGCCAGCCGCTCGGCAGCCTTGCGGCTGCGCTCGCGTGAGATCAGTACGCACAGGCTGTCCTTGCTGCCCCGGCCCACGCGCCCACGGAGTTGGTGCAACTGCGACAGGCCGTAGCGTTCGGCGTGCTCCACAATCATGACCGTGGGGTTGGCCACATCGACGCCGACCTCGACGACAGTCGTAGCGACGACGGCGTGTAAGCGACCCGCCACGAACTCGCTGATGGCGCGCTGCTTCTCCGCGGGCGGCAGTTCGCCGTGGAGCAGGCCGACACCGGTCAGGTCCTCTCCCGGACCGACTGGCAGCGGCTGGGGCACGACCGGCACTCCCTGTTCGTCAATCCCCGCTTCGTCGACCCGAAGCACGACGACTTCCG
>JAGVEP010000228.1 GCA_020058145.1 Phycisphaerae bacterium
CGCCAGCGTGGGGTTTTCCGCGGAGCGCGCTGCGCGGACCCCAGGCTCGCGCCTGAGGCTCGGACGGCGAGCTTTCCGCCACAGTTTTGGACTGCACCCGGCCGGTTCGGATTTCGGCTGTCGCTCGCCGCCGCGCGGAGTAGAATTCACCGGCGTCCGCCAAGACCGATAAGGCCTCCCATGACCCTGGATTGTGAATCGCCGAGCGTGGAGCAACGTCTGCACCTCCTGGGTGTCGAGCCGTCGGGGTTGCGCGCGTGGTTCGAGCAACTGGACCAACCGCGCTATCGGGTCGAGCAGGTCCTCGATTGGATATACGTCAAGGGCGCGGCTGCGTTCGAGCAGATGACGAACCTGTCGAAAACACTGCGCGCCGCGTTGACCGAGCGGGCCGATATCTTCCGAGCGGAACTCGTCACCGAGTCCGTGGCCACTGACGGCACCCGCAAACTGCTGCTGAAATGGCCGGACGGGCAGACGGTCGAAACTGTCTGGATTCCGGACGCCGAGCGGCACACCGCGTGCTTGTCATCCCAGGTCGGGTGCGCCGTCGGCTGCCAGTTCTGTGCCAGCGGACTCGACGGCCTGCAGCGAAACCTGACGACGGGCGAAATCGTGGAGCAGGCCGTCCGGGTTTCGCGACTGGTGACCCAGTCGCAGCCCGCGACACCCGAAGCCCGGCCCGCGCGGCTCTCGCACATCGTCCTGATGGGGATGGGCGAGCCGCTGGCCAACTACGACGCGGTGTTGGCCGCCATCCGCATCTTGAATGCCCCGTGGGGCCTGAACATCGGCGCGCGCAAGATCACGCTCAGCACCGTGGGGCTGCCCAAGCAAATTCGGCAGTTGGCCGACGAGGGGTTGCAGCTTAATCTGGCCCTGTCCTTGCACGCGCCCGAGCAGGAGCTTCGCGCGAAGCTGATCCCGTGGGCCAAAATGCCGCTGACGGAAGTCCTCGATGCGTGCCGCTACTACTTCGAGCACACCGGCCGCGAGCTGACGCTCGAGTACGTCCTGCTCAGCGGGGTGAATATGGAGCCGCAACACGCGTCCCAGCTTGCCAGGATCGCGCGGAGCTTGCGCGCGAACGTGAACCTGTTGCGGTACAACCCCGTGCCGGGTTTGCCGCTGGCGCGCCCGAGTGCCGAGAGCTCCTACACGTTTCAAGCGCTGCTCCGCGACCAGGGGGTGAATGCTCACATCCGCACTTCGCGCGGCCAAGAGATTGCGGCGGCGTGCGGGCAACTGCGGCGCCGGCAGGCCGAGTCCGTTCCGCCTGACTCCACACGCCCGTGATTATCGGAAGACGCGGTCGCGGGCGTCGGCACGCGGGCTCCGGGGGCCGAGCTTTGTGACAGGCCGGACGATTTTGGGGGGTCGATAGAGTATCCCCCGACGGCAATTGACCGCCGAGCCCATGTGGCGTAAACTGCTTAGTTCTATAGAATCGGGCTGGGCGCCGCGGGCGCGTGACCGTTGGCAGCGGCCTGGGGCGCGACCCCGCGCCGTACGCACGAATGGACGGGCAAGGATTTCTGCGCAGTTGCGTGGAATAGCCATTATGTAAAGAGGACACGAACGATGAAAACCCGGCTTTGGACATTGGCAACTACCGTGGGCCTGGTTTGCAGCGCGGCGGCGTTGAGTCTGGCCCAGGAAACCCCGCCACCTCCGCCCCCCCCACCCGCGCCGTCACCAGCGGCAGCGCCGCTACCGGCTGCGGCGACTGCGCAGCCCGCCACCACGCTGCCGGCTCCGGAGTCCAAGGCGCGGATCGAGATCAGCCCGGCCGACTTCAATTTCGGCGAGGTTTGGCAGGGCCAGCCGGCGGAGCGCAAGTTCACGATCAAGAATGTCGGCAGCGAGCCGCTGACGCTGGACGTCACCACCTCCTGCGGCTGCACCGTGGCCAGCAAGCCGAAGACGCCGCTCGATCCCAACGACACGACGGAATTTTCGGCGACCTACAGCACGACGCACGCCGGCGTGGCCAATAAGAAGGTCACGGTGCGGACCAATGACCCCACCCGGCCGGCGATCGACATCGACGTGAAGGGTACAGTCAAGGCCCTGTTTGTGGCGACCCCGAGCGAGATGCTCAATTTCCAGGGTCTGGAGATGTCGGACGTCGAGAGCCAGACCATCAAGCTGGAAAACAAGTACGAGACCCCGCTCAAGCTGAAGATCAAGGAAGGTCAGGATTTTGACCGCTTCGAACTTGAGCTCAACGAGGTCAAGGAGGGCGCCGAGTACGAATTGAAGGCGACGACCAAGGCCCCGCTGAACATGGGCTTCAACCGGACCCAGGTGGTCCTCGAAACCGGCCTGGAGAAGGTCCCGACGGTCACGTATCAAGTGACGGCGAACGTCCAGCCGCGGGTGCTGGTGTCCCCGCCACAGCTTTATGTGAACCCCGCGGCGTCGCAGCCGATGCAGCAGATGGTGCGGGTGCAGTACCGGGTCGACAAGCCGATGAAGATCAAGGAAATCAAGGCGACGCCGGACACCATCAAGACCGAGATTCTGCCGAGCACAGACGTTCCGCCGGGCGGCAAGATCGCGTTTCATCAGATTTCGGTGACGCTGCCGGGCTTCAACGAGCTGCCGGATGGCGCGAAGCTGGAGATCTACACGGACGATCCTTCGCCGGAGTATGAGAAGCTGGACGTGGTGATTCAGAAGCGAATCAGTGCCCCGCCGGCGCGGATTTCGCCGGTGGCTCCTGCTCGGCCGACGCCGGCCCCGCCGGGGACGATTCCGCGTCCGCCTCC
>JAGVEP010000029.1 GCA_020058145.1 Phycisphaerae bacterium
ATTAGCCGGTGCCACACTCACACTTCACCGGCTATTAGCCGGTGCCACACTCACACTTCACCGGCTATTAGCCGGTGCCACACTCACACTTCACCGGCTGGAAGCCGGTGCCACACTCACGCTTCACCGGCTATTAGCCGGTGCCACACTCACACTTCACCGGCTGGAAGCCGGTGGCACATTCGGGCGGCCATACACCGGCGCGGGCGGCGGCAGGCCGGGCGTCGGCGGTGGCTGCATCAAATCCCAGATGAACGTGCGCATCCGCGAGCCGTCGTCGTCCCACAAGCGCTGGCTGAGCAGTTGCTCGTAGAGCTTCAGTGCCGCCAGGTGCTTGGGTTGGTTGTGCAGCGTCATGCGCACATTGAGCAGGGCCAGTTCGCGGTTATTTTGCTCGAGTTGCCGCAGCGCTTCCTGGTAATGGGCCTGGGCCAGCCGCTCGCGGCCGGTGCCGAGCAGACCCCGGCGGCTGCCGACGCGGATGCGTTCGACGTCGTCGGCCAGTTCGCGGAACTCACGGCGCTGCCGATCGTCGTCCTTCAGCACATGGACGGTGAGCAGGATGATGACCTCTTCGCGTGTCGTCTGGTCATTGCGGTTGCCGAACAGCAGGCCCAGGCCGGGCACGTCGCCGAGCAGGGGGATTTGATTCCGCGTGTTGACCGAGCGTTCACGGAACAGGCCGCCGATGAGCACGGTGTCGCC
This sequence comes from Phycisphaerae bacterium, assembly GCA_020058145.1. GTDB lineage: Bacteria > Planctomycetota > Phycisphaerae > UBA1845 > Fen-1342 > JAGVEP01. The sequence continues at coordinate 706 of JAGVEP010000029.1, forward strand.
ATCGGGCACCAGGATGTCCGCATGGGCTTCGGTGGTCTCCTCGAACGGCAAATTGGCGGAGGTGAGACCGCCGTTGCTGTCTTTGGGCTTGACGAGCAGCCGGACGGTGCCGTCCGCGTTGATGATGGGGCGGAACTTGATCTGCGTGCCGGTTTCGAGGAATTCGACTTTCTGGACGGCGGCGGTCTGGGTCACCATGGTGGTGAGGTAGCCGTCGCGGCGGCCGACAATGACTTCGGCTTCCTGCTTGTTGAGCGCGACGAGTTTGGGGTTGGCGACGACGACCACGTCGGTGACCTGTTCGAGGGCGCGGACGAAGGCCCCGATGTTGTTCTTGATCAGGCCAAAACTGAAGCCCTCATTGGTGGCCATGCCCCCGAAATCCGTGTTGAAGTTGAAGGTGGTGTTTTGGAGTTTGTGCTGGGGCAGCGCGCCGGTGTACAGGTCGGCCGAGGCGTTGCTCGTGCTGTTTACGTTTTGGAAGTCGACGCCGCCGAGGAGGGTGAAGTCGATGCCGAACTGGTTCTGCTCAGTGAGCGTGGCCCGCAGGACGGTGGATTCGATCAGCACTTGGCGCGGGCGGCGGTCGATTTCGGCCAGGATCTGCTCGACGGCGGCGAGGCGATCCTCGCGGTCCGTCACGATCAGGTAGTCCGCCCCGGCGGGACCCATGTCCATCGCCGCGCCGCCGCCGCTCTTGGCCTCGCCGCCGCCTTCGCACACCATCGCCGCGGGACCGAGCACCGCTTTGACGGCGGCGGCAGCTTCCGCGGGCGGTATATGGCACAGCGGGAAGACGCGCGTCGTGGCGGGCTGGAGAGCGGCGACTTCTTCGGGCGTGCCGACAAAAACGGCCCCGTTGAGGTGGCGGTACTCATACTTGTTGGGCCGCAGCACGGCGTCGAGGGCCTGTTCGAGCGTGACCGCGTACAGATTGGCGGAAATCTGACCCTTGACCGACGTGCTGGTGACGATGTTCGCGCGGGCTTGATAACTTAGCAGCTCCAAAGCGGTCGCGATCTCGATGTTGCGCACATGGAGGTCGAGCCGGCCGTCCTCCGTCGTAGCAACCTGTGGCGGTACTTCGGTGGCCGGGGAATGGTCCGCAGTTTCGGGTTCCGCGACGTGCGCTGGCGCGTTCGGTCCCGCCCCAAACAGTGCCGAAAGCAGACCGCTGAGCTGCTGAGCGGTGGGCGGGGTCGCCGGTTGCGTGGTCTGGCCGCTGGCGGTGTACGTCGCCAACAGCGTTGCGAGTGCGCACCAGCACCCACGGTGGGACCGACTGCGGGGCGAGCCCCCGGACGGTCTACCGAGCGCACGACGGCGCGGCACGGGCTGTGGGTTCATGGCGAGTCCTGAATGGTCCGGATGATCTCCGGCGTACCTCTCCTCAATCGGAAGAAGATTATCGGCGGATTCAGGAAACGGCTCGGCGGGCGGGAAAGACCAGGGCAAGCCGGCCTGCTGGCTGGACGATAAACCCCGATGGGGCGTGGACGGATTGTGGAATGTCGCTGAGACGCTCGGGCTATGACACGCGGCGTCGGCCGTTTTTGCGCGGCTTCTCGCTGCTCGAACTGCTGATCGTGATTGCGATCCTCGCCATTCTGGCGCGCGTCACGGTGCCGCGCTTGACCAGTACGCTGGTACGCAATCGACTGGATGCGGCTGGGCGGCGGGTGGTGAGTGATCTGAGCCTGGCCCAGCAACGTGCACGGATGCTGAGCAATGCGCAGCGCGTCACTTTCGATACGGCGACCAACAGCTACCGCCTGGTGGGGTTCGCGGACCGCGACCGCCCCACCGCCGTTTATCAGGTTTTGCTCGCCGATGTGCCGTACGAAGTGGAGGTCTGGGCGCCGAACTTTGGCGGCGACACGGAAATCGTCTTCGACGGCTTTGGGATACCCGATAGCGGCGGGACGGTGTATCTCTGCGCCGGGGACCAAGTCCGGCTGGTGACGATCGAGGGCACGTCCGGTCGGGCAACGGTGTCGGAGCCGGCCGTCCTGCCGGTGAACTGAGCGTGCCAGGATGGAATTCACCCGACAACACAAACCGGCCTTTACTCTGATTGAGTTGACCCTGACGGTCGCGATCGTCGGGATGCTGATGGCCGGGTTGGCCTCGGCTGTGGTACTCGCGGCGCGCGCCCTGCCCGATCCGAACCGGCCGAGCAGCAACGTGTTGGAGCAGGGACGTGCGCTGGACCGGATCGCGGCGGATTTGCAGTACGCCAAGTACATCACGGAGCGCGGCGCTCACGCCGTCACGTTCACCGTAGCCGACCGGGACGGCAACGGCTCGCCCGAGTGCCTGCGCTACGCCTGGTCGGGGTCCGCAGGTGCCCCGCTGACGCTGGAGTATAACCACGGTAGCGCGCTGACCGTGCTCGAAAACGTGCAGCAGTTCGACCTGAATTATGTGACCAAGAGCGTCGCGGAGTCGTATGCCGGCCTGCCGGTGGAAGGCTCGGAGCTGCTGGTGGCCTCCTACCCGACGGCGGTTTCCAGTTCCGACTTTGCCGTCGACGACAAGGACTGGATCGGGCAATTCATCAAGCCGAGTGCCGGGATCCTGCCGGTCGACACGCTCACCTGGCGACTCACGCGGGTGCAGTTCCGCGCGAAGTCCGATGGGGCCGCGGATGCCGTGTTGGGGGTGCAGATTCGCGCGGCGGACCCGAACAAGATCCCGACGACGAGCGTGTTGGAGGAGGAGTTGATCGCGGAATCGAGCCTGCCGTCGTCGTATACCTGGAAAGAGGCCACGTTCGATAGCGTGGCCGGCATTAAACTGGATCAGGGGGTGTGCCTGGTCCTGCGCCGCGCGTCCGGGCCGGGCAAGGCGGCCAAAATCAACTACGACGGCAACGCGGGCGCCGGGCGCCTGACCACCGGAAATAGTGGGGGGAGCTGGACGTACGACAGCAATAAGTCCATGGTCTACTACGCCTACGGCAAACCCAGCATTCCCGGTCCGCTGCAGATGGCCACGCGGCAGTTCGTGACCGGGGTGTATGTCACGCTCCGTGCCGGCAGCGACAACGCCGCCCAGCTCGACACGCTCGTACGGACTCTCAACGTGCCCGAAGTCCTGTCCGCCGTTTGGGAACTCGACTTCGCCAGCAATCCCACGACGATGGATATGAACGGCGACGGGGTGGGCGACTGGGTGACTGCTGACGCGTCCGCGTTCAACCCCGTGTCGCTCGGCGGCGGGGTCTGGAACGCCGATCGCGCCCTGGACACCAATCCCGGCAGTGACTTCACTCAGCTCACCAACATCGAAGTGAGTTTCCGCGACAATACGGCCACCGGCGACGGCGCCGGCGTCTGGGCCCACATCGACCGCAGCGGCAACACCTACGGTGTCGTCTACGCGACCGTGGCGAAGCAAACGGGCGGCACGCAGACGCTCACGGTCTGCACCAGGGCCGATGCCGGCAGCTCGACACCACTGGTACAGGTCACGAATCTGTCCGCCGACTTCGTGAACCTCCGCCTGCTCGTGGACCCGGCCTTGGATACCGTCAACGTACACGTGAACGGCCTCGACACAGGCACTTTCACTTACCCGCGCTATTCCGACAACACCCGGCGGCTGATCGAGCTGTACCCGGCTGGCAGCGACACGGGGGCCAGGTTCGATTCGGTCCGCGTTCGCGTGGGAGGGAACTGAAAATGGCCCGGCGTTCCCGCTCGTTCACCATCGTCGAGGCCGCCGTCTCGATCATCATCGTGAGCGTCATGCTGACGGCGGTGGTGAAAACGGTCGCGGCCGCGCGGGCCGGGGAAAAGTTGCTCGCGGAGCGCAGCCGCGGGCTCGTGCTCGCGCGGAATCTGGTGGCGGAGATCCTCCAGCGACTCTACGTTGACCCGGCGTACGGCCTCGGTTCGTTTGGCATCGGGGCCGACGAACTCACGGGCAACCGCAGCCTGTTCGACGACGTGGACGACTACGGCGGCTGGCTCGCCAGTCCGCCGCAGAACAAGGATGGCTCGGCCGTGCCGCAGTCGACGGGTTACGAGGAGTCGGTCAGCGTCGCCTGGGTGACGGCAAACAATCTGCTGCAGACCTCCGGCAGCGAGACCGGTATCAAGAAGATCGTGGTCACGCTCAAGTATGACGGCAGAGTCGTGGCGACACTCACGGCGTGGCGCACGCAGTCCTGGACCGATCCGGCCGCGACGGCGGGAGGTGCGCCGTGAGCCGGCGGGCACAACGACGCGGCGTGGTGTACCTCGCCGTCCTGGGCGTGTCGCTGCTAGTCATGGTGATCGGGCTTTCGGCGTTGCTGGGTGTGCGGGTCGAGAACCGGGGCGCCGACCTGACCGTGACGGCCGTTAAAGCCGACGTATACGCGCAGTCTCAGGTCGATGTGGCGCTGAACAAGTTGTGCAACGATCCGAACTGGCGCACGACATACACGAACGACACGTGGACCGCCAACCAGACGGTCGGCGACGTCGTATTTTCCTTCAAACTCGTGGACGAAATCGACGGGAATCTGGCCGACGATGCGAACCAGCCGGCCAGGCTGTATGCGCAGGCGACCGTAGGTGACGCCGTGCGCATCTACAGCGTCGGCGTCCAGCCGTACGTGCCGCCCAACCTCCTTAGCAACGGTGACATGGAGGCGGGGACCCAATATTGGTCCGGTTACAACTGCACACTCGAGGCGCGCACCGATGACGTGCATGGCGGAGCGAAGTCGATTTACGTCAGCAACCGCACGAGCTTTGCCAGCGGTCCGACCCAGAGCATCACGAATGTGATCGAGAATGGAACGTCCTACACCTTCGTGGTCTGGGTCAAGGTCGTCGGTTTCGCGGCTCTCATCAAGCCGGTGATCAAAACGACCGCGACGGGCAGCGGGACGCAGAATTTTGACGGCGGCAGTTCGGTCGTCGGTACTTCGTGGACCAAGGTCACCAAAACCATTACCCCGTCATGGTCGGGCACGCTCACGGCGGCGACTGCTACCATCGTCACTACCGGGGTGGGCACCCCCGACCTTCGCGTTGACGACGCCGTCCTAACGGAGCAGAACAGCGGCCCGGCGCTGCTCATCACGCCGGGGACTTGGCGGCGGGAACTGGCACCGTACGTGGCGCCGGCTGAATTCGCTGCCCTGTAGGTCCGATGATGTAAAGGGCCGGAAACATCGGCGCCGTCGCCCGCGGTCCAGCGCGGAGCTGTGTACAAGGAGTTTTCGATGCTTACCCAGTCGCCCGGAAGACTCGGCCACCGCGGTCGGCCGCGCAGGTCTTGCGCGACTCTTGCCAGCCTCGCGATTCTGGTGTTGCCGCTGGCGTTCGGTGTGGGCTGCGAAGACACCACGTCGGAACGGTTTCGCACCGCCTCGATGACCCTGATTGGGGACGGGCTGACGTCTCTCGCCCAAGGGATCATCACTGGCATCGTCACGCTGAACACGCCGGAGACGGCTACAACTACGGGCGGCACTACAACTCCATAGCCGGGTCAAACGTCTGCCGAGGGACGGCTGCGTCTGCCTCGCCGGGCCTGTAGCGGTGGCCCGCGCGGCCAACACCGACCGTTGAGGCTCCGGCCCACACTATTTCCTTGACTGCCGCTCCCTTACCCCCGCTGTACGTTTCGTAGCGCGCTCTCGCGCGCGGCCAGGACGGCTTCGTTCGCCGGCGACAACTCGCAGAGTGCATGCCACACCGCCGCGGCACGGTCCACCAGGCCGATATTCTGCAGGGCGAGGGCGAGGTTCGCCTGGAAGTCGGTATTCCCCGGGCTACCGGCCACGGCCTGCTCGAACTCCTCGGCCGCCAGGTCGAACTGGTTCCGTTGCGCAAATAGCAGGCCGAGCTGGTAGTGCAAATCCACGAACTTGTCGTTGAGCCGCAGCGCTTGTTGCAGCGTCTTGACCGCATCGTCGATTTCGCCGGCCTCCTTCAGGGCCACCCCGAGCTTCACGAGCGCTTTGCAGTAGTTCGGATTGATCGTGACGGCGTTGCGAAAGGCCTGAATGGCCTCTTCCTGCCGTCCCACTTGCCGCAGCAGGAGCCCGTAGCGGTAGTGCAAATCAGCGTGATTCGGGCGACTGAGCAGGGCCTGCTCGTGCCGCCGCAGGGCTTCCTCCAGCAGGTCGTCCGCGCTCCAGGCTTCGCGGCCGTCCTCATCGGCGAGTGCATCGGGGTCCCGGCGCGTCAGCTCGCTCCGCAATTGCAGCCGGGTCGCTTCGGAGTACAGCAGCGCGCTGCTCGGTTCGAGACTCGTGGCCAGGTCGAACGTGGCCAGCGCTTCCTGCGTGCGGCCGCACTCGTGTTGGGCGACGCCCAGGCCGGCGAAGGCCGTGATGAGCCGGTCATTCAACTCGACCGCGCGGTTGAAGGTCACTGCCGCGTCAATGAACCGCCCCTGGCGCATGTGCTGCGAACCGAGCTTGACGGTCGCTTCGAGAAAGCCGGGCTGCGTGGCCAGCGCGGTCTGGTATTGCTCGAGCGCGTGGGTGTCATTGCCAGCCTGCGAGTACAGGTCCCCGAGGCGTACGTGGAACGGCGCCATGCCCGGGTACTTGTGAATGAGCCGTTCGAGCGTCTGAATGGCCTCCGGCAGTCGCCCCTCGTCCTTGAGCTGCTCGGCGGCGGCCAGGTTGGTGTCGGGACCTTCGGGCTCTATCAGCAGGGCCTGCTGATAACGCTCGATGGCGTCGTCGGGTCGTCGCAGCTCAAGGTACAGGCTGCCGAGCGTGAGCAGGATGTCCAGGTCGCCGGGTTCGAGCTCGGCGAGCTGTTCGTACTGCCTGGCGGCCGCGCCCCAGTCCCGCTCACGAATTGCTATGGCCGCCGCCCGTTCGTAGGCATTGCGCAACTGCGGGCAGAGCTCGATGGCGTGGGCGTAGGCGGCTTTGGCCTCGGTCAGGTGTTCCAGACGTTCATGACAGAGCCCCAGCGCGAATGCAATCGCCGGGTCACGCGGGTCGGACTTCTGGGCCGCGGACAGGTGGACGAGCGCCTGATCGACTTGCCCGAGCTCGTCGTACACGCAGGCCAGTCCGAGCCGTGGCTGGGCTGTGGCGACGTGCATCTTCCCGGCCGTTTCAAAAGCACGCCGGGCCTCGGACAGGCGCATCTCCCGCAGGTAACTCATCCCCAGCCGCATGGCGAGGTCAAAGGAGCTGGGCGACGCGGACGAGCGGGCGCGGAGCTGGTCCGTGTCGTCGTCCGCGAGCGCCGGCAACTGATTCTCGAACGCGGACCGCAGCTCGGTTAGCAGGCCGCGGCCCAGCGCTTCAAGCAGATAGCTCATGGCTTCTTCCGTCCGGCGGTGTCGCTGGCAGAGCGGCTAGGGCGTCGCGTGCCGGAGTCAGATTCCCGTTGAGCGCGAGGACCCGTTCGTAGGCCGCCCGGGCGCCGGCCCAATCCTGCTGCTCCGTGCACACCTGTGCCATGAGCATGTGTACGTCGGGGAAGTTGGCTCCGTGGGAAAGAGCGTTCTCGAGCCGGGCGCGGGCCTCCTGGGGTCGGCGGCGCACGAGCGCCACGCGGCCGGCGAGTACCAACGCGGCCGCATACGTCGGGTTAATCGTGAGCGCCTGCTCCAGCAGCTTGGCGGCGGTCTCGGGCTCGCCGGCCGCCAGCGCCACGTGGGCGCCGTAGCAGTGCAGGTCGGCGTAGTGCGGTTTCTCGGTGAGGGCAAGCTGGACGGCGCGGAGGATGCGTCGCGCAAAATCGGGCGGCTTCCGTTCGATGCCTTGCAGGCAGGCGAGTACCAGTTCTGGTTCCTGCGCAAAGGCTCCCGCGAGCCCCCACAATTCAGGTTGCGTGCCCGAAGACTGGAAACTCAATTGTCCGTCTGGCGCGCTACGATCACGGGGCCGATCCGTCGGGACCTGGCTCCCCGGCCCAGGGTCCGGTGTTGGCCGTGGCGGGGTAGATCCCATAATGACTGGCTCCTCCACGTGCCGCGGGCTCGCGCGACGACGCTAGCGGCGACCCTTTTTCTTGGCAGGCAGCTCATCCGCCGCCGGTGCTGGCTTGTTCTCGGTTATCCCGCGTCCGTCCATCGGCACGAGGAAGAGAGTTTGACAGTGAGCGCAGCGCACGACTTTTCCGCGGGCCGCTTCGGCCGACACAACCGTGCGGCCGCACTTCAGATTCGGGCAGATCATCGTAACGGGCACGGTCGCACCAACTTATCAGCGGTTCGAATCGAGACGACCCGCTGTCATATCGGTCAGATTGCCCCGAACGATCATGGCAGCGCGTGCCGCTGGCAGAAGGGAGCGATGCCGCACGGAGGAATAGTCAGGTATGTGGTGCCGGTCTTGCCGAACGCCCGGCTCTTATTTGCGTGTTATTTTTCGCGCCGCGACCTTGCGATTTATCGGTCGTCGCGACGCCGGCACTTCTATCGCCTCGCGGCCCGCGAGGTAGGCTCCGGTCACGCTGGCGTGGTTCGCCGCGAGCTGCTCCAGTGTCCCGGTGGCGACGACGTGTCCGCCGCGTGTGCCGGGGCCGGGGCCGAAGTCCACGAGGTGGTCGGCGGCTTCCATTGTTTCGCGGTCGTGCTCGACCACGATGACAGTGTTACCCATGTCGCGCAGACGGTGCAGCGAAGCGAGCAACTGGCGGTTGTCGCGCGGATGCAGGCCGATGCTCGGCTCGTCGAGTACGTACAGGACGCCGACGAGCCCGCAGCCGATCTGGCTGGCCAGGCGGATGCGCTGCGACTCGCCGCCGGAGAGGGACGGTGCTGCCCGGTCGAGCGTCAGGTAGTCCAGTCCGACGTCGACCAGGAATTGCAGCCGCGCGCCAATCTCCTTGAGCGGTTCGGCGGCGATGACGCTGCGTACGCCGTCGAGTTCGAGATTTCCGAAATACGCCAGGGCCCGGTGGATCGAGAGCTTGAAAGCCCCCGCGAAGTTCAGGCTCTGCACGGACGTGTCCGGTCCAGCGGGTCGGCCGGCGAGAAGCACGCCGAGGGCCTGGGGGTTCAGGCGTGCGCCGCGACATTGCGTACACTCGGCTTGGCGCATGAACTGCTCGTAGAAGCGGCGCACGATCGCGGAAGTCGATTTTTTGTGTCGGGCGTGCAGGTCTGCTAGCACGCCGGCGAACGTGTCGCCATGCTTCCACGTTCCGTGGCGCCCCTTCCACTCGAAGGTGATGTGCGCGTCGCCGGTGCCGAAGAGCAGGGCGTGCCGCGCCGCCGTAGGCAGGGCGTTCCAGGGCGTCCGCAGGTCGAACCCGAGGTGCCGTGCGACGCCCTCGTAGATGTGGCGTTGCCAGCGGCCGGGTGGGTGGCGCAAGGCCGCGATGCACGGCGCCAGAAAGCCGAGTCTGGGGTCTGGAACGAGCCGGTCGGGGTCGAAGTCGTAGCGCGTCCCGAGGCCGTCGCAGTGGAGGCACATGCCCTGCGGACTGTTGAAGCTGAACATCTGCGGAGTGGGGGGCTCGAAGCTCAAGTCGCACTGTCGGCAGGCAAAGCCGGACGACAGGAGGATGTCGCGGCTGGTGCCGGAGGACTTCGACCTGCGGCGCCGCGTCGGGGCGCGCTCAGACGGTGCGTCGGCGGTGAGTGAGACGATCGCAGTGCCCTCGCCGGCAGTGAGCGCGAGGTCCAGCGTTTCGGCGAGGCGGGCGCGTACGCCCGGTTTGATGATTAAGCGATCGACGACGACTTCGATATCGTGTCGACGATAACGGTCGAGTGGTGGCGGGTCGGAAAGGTCGATGATTTCGCCGTCGACACGCGCGCGAATGAAGCCCTGGCGGAGTAGTTCGTCAAACAGATCGCGATGTTCGCCCTTCTGCGCGCGGACCTGCGGCGCGAGGAGTACGACGCGGGTGTCGTCGGGTAAGGCGAGTACGCGGCCGACCATCTGCTCGCGCGTCTGGGCCGTGATCGGCTGGCCGCACTGGGGACAGTGCTGGACGCCGGCGCGGGCGAAGAGGACGCGCGCGTAGTCGTGGATTTGCGTGATGGTGCCGACGGTGCTGCGCGGGTTCCAGCCGCTGGTTTTCTGCTGTATCGAGATGGCGGGTGCGAGCCCGCGGATTTGGTCGACGTCCGGTTTCGGTAACTGGCCGAGGAACTGGCGGGCATAGGCACTGAGGGACTCGACGTAGCGGCGTTGGCCTTCGGCGTAGAGCGTGTCGAACGCGAGACTGCTCTTGCCGCTCCCCGAAACGCCGGTGAAACAAATCAACTTGTTCTTTGGCAACCGCAAACTGACGCCGCGCAGGTTGTGCTCGCGGGCCCCGACGATGTCGATGGCGTCGGGCTCGTTGACCGTGAGCGGCGGCGGGTTCGAGGTCGTCTGTGGCTCCGATATGGAAACCAGGAAGCCCCCCGCCGTTTCCAGGGCTGCCTGCTGCGATTGGCCCGGCAGAGGGTATTCAGTTGCGGCTAAGCGGGTAGCTCGATGATTGACTGTGTCTTAACGATCGTCCGTTCGCGCGGGAACGCGTGAAACGCGTGTACATGAAACTCGCGATCCCGGGCTTCGTGGTCAAGATACGAAAAGGGCGTCAACTCGCCTTCGCTCCAAGCCTCGTAGGCGTGGAACCAGCCGCGTTTCTCGGTGTGGCGGAGGAGGTCGTGGTGGACGGACTTGTACAACGCCTCGTCCATCGTCTCCACTTGTGTGCTGACCATGTAGCCCCAGCCGTCTCCAATGCGGCGCTCGTGATCGCGCTCGCCCTTGAGCCGGAAGCGCGTCAGCACACCGCGCGTAGGCAGCAACTCGCTTTCCCGCCCGAGGTACTCGGTCAGGCAATGCTGTCCGCTGGTGACGGTCACGACGTGGCTGAGACCGACGATCCAGATGTCAGCGTGGTAGCGCCCCTGTGCGACCCGGTAGTCCCCGAAATGCTGGAACAGCTCCGGATGCAGGGTACGTTCGAATAGAACTAGATGCAGGTCAACGGCTTGCGATGCCGTCTGACCGAGCTCAACATGATTCATCGCCTTGTCGGACAAGCGCAAAACCTCACATCTATCCTGAGATAGCCATTATAGCATGCCGCACTCACGCGGCCCATCAGAAATTCGCCGCGCCGGCACTTTTGCTACGCCGGACGAGGCACGCAGTTCACTCGGCGGACGGACGCGGGCGCGGGCCGCTCTTCACGTGAGCGCACCCGAGCGCGTAGAGCAACGGGTAGTCATAGATGCCCGTGTCGTGGCCATCCTGCCAGACAATCCGCAGTGCGTAGCTGCCGACGAGCTCAGCCCGGCTGGCCTGTGCCTGAAGTCGCTGCTGCGCCGGGGCTGCAATCGTCGGGAGCCCGGTCGTCGGCACCGCGGCCAACTCACGCTCCGCGCGGCAGGCCGCACACGGGCAGGCCCGCCGCAGTTCGACCAGCGGAATCACGCTCGCTTCACCGCCAGACCACTGAATCCGCAATTCCGCGGCCCGGACGAGCTCGATTTCCACCGGCTGGAGCAGCATCTGTTGGTCGCCGTGAACCGTTCCGAGCACTATCGGCACCGAGTGGCCCTCCACGAGCTGTGCGGCCGATTGTGGCTTCGCACAGGCCCCTTTCTGCCGCGCCGCAGAGCTACGCCTCGGGCTGGACCGCCGCGGCCTTAGTAGGCCGGCGAGCCCGCTTGGCCGGTTTCGTGTCAGTCCGGCCGGGTTCTGATTTTCCGCCTTCCACGAAGAAGGAACCGATCTTGCGCCAGCGGTCATAGCGCCGTCGTAGCAGTGATTCGGGTTTGAGGCGGCGGAGGTCACGCAGCGTCTTGCCGATCCAGGTGGCCAGATTCTGGGCCGTCTCCTCCGGGTTGCGGTGCGCCGCCCCGAGCGGCTCCGGAATGATCGCATCGATCAAGTCCAGCCGCTTAAGATCCGCGGCCGTCAGCCGTAGGGCTTCCGCCGCCTGAGCAGCGTATTCGCCGGACTTCCAGAGGATTCCCGCACAACCTTCCGGGCTGATGACAGAGTAGTAGGCGTGTTCCAAGACAGCGACCTGGTCCGCGACCGCGAGGCCGAGCGCGCCGCCGCTGCCACCCTCACCGACGACGACCGCGACGACGGGAGTCGCCAGGCGCGACATTTCCATCAGGTTGATGGCAATCGCCCGCGCTATCCCGCGCTCCTCGGCTTCAACGCCCGGGTAGGCGCCCGGTGTGTCCACCAGACAAACGACCGGCACGTTGAATTTGGCCGCCAGCTTCATCTTCTCAAGAGCTTTTCGATAGCCGTCCGGATGGGCGCAGCCAAAGTTGACCTCGATCTTCTCGCGCCACTCGCGGCCCTTCTGATGTCCGATAAGCATAACGCGATGCCCGGCAAGCCGGGCAAAGCCGCAAACAACGGCGTGGTCGTCGCCGTACAGCTTGTCGCCGTGCAATTCGCAGAAGTCCTCGGCGATCAGGCGGATGTAGTCGCGCACCAGAGGTCGTCGCGGGTGCCGGGCGACGGCGACCGTCTCCACGGCGGTGAGGTTCGCGTACGATTGCCGCAGTGCGTTCTGCAACTGCTCGCGAATCGTGGTGATGACTTCGGAGTAATCGCGCCCGGATTCCGCCTGAAGCGTCTCGAGGCGCTGGATCTCCTGTTCCATCTTCGCGAGGGGCTTCTCGAACTCCAGTACGTGCCCGATCGCCCCCGCCGGGTTTGCAGCGGTAGCTGGCTGTGTGCTCATAGTTATATACCAAAACAGGCCGCGCCATGGTGGGCTGGAAGCCCGCACCCAATTCTGCCTGTGTTGGTGCGGCATGTTACCTCACGTCGGGGCAGCTTTGCAAGACAAAAGCTCTCCTGGCTTCGTGTTTTGTTACCGCTCTTCGTCCGTCTAAATTACATAACTATTGTTGTGCCAATTGTTTAACGCAATAGTGATTCCGACGCCGGGGATGTGTCCGTGATCGCGCACGGACGGTGCCTGGTCTGTGGTGGGCGCCACCAGGTGGGTGTTCGAGTGGCCGTGAGCCGGATGCCGCGCGCTCGGCGGTCGCGACGGCGGTGTCGCTTCGCGGTATGATTCCGCGACACGGCGACCGCGGCCCCGCGGTCGCGTGCCCTTGGAGGGTGGCAGAATGCCAGTATTCCGCATTGAAGTGACTCCGCTACGCGAGCCGGGAATTCCGGCAGATAGTCCGCCGACCCTGCAGGTGCTCAGCGAAGCGGGGCTGGCTGGTCTGAATCAGGTGGTCGTTACTCGGCTGTTCTTCGTGGAAGGTGCGATAAACCGTGAAGATGTTGAGGCGATTTCCGAGAAGCTCCTACGCGACCCGGTCGCCGAGTCGGCCAGTGTTCACGGAGTCGGCGACGACCTTCCGGAAGCTGGAGGCGGCTCCGTCGCGGTCGAGGTGCATCTGCGGCCTGGCGTGATGGATCCGGTGGCCGAAAGTACGTTAGCCGAGCTACGTCAGGAGGGGTACGCCGTGGAGGCTGTCCGTACCGCACGGCGGTATCTACTCAGCGGGCGGCTGCGGGACGATCAGGTGGTGGTCACGGTGGGCCGGGTGCTGGCGAATGACTGCATCGAAGAGGTTGTGCTGGGGACCGCGGGCGTACGGCCAGCACCACGGCCGCCGGAGTATGCGTTCCGGCCGCGGCAGATTGCGTTGCAGCACCTCGATGACGCGGCGCTCGAGCGTTTGTCGCGCGATGCACACCTGTTTTTGTCGCTGGCTGAACTGCACGCCATCCAGCGGTATTTTTCGGACCTGGGACGCGAACCGACCGACCTCGAGCTCGAAACCCTGGCGCAAACGTGGTCCGAGCACTGTGTGCACAAGACTCTGAAGAGCGCGGTGGCATACCGCGGAGCGGCGCTGCCGCGCGGCGACGGGAGAGCGGCGGCGGATGAGACGCGGCGGTATGACAATCTGCTGCAAGAGACGATTGTGCGGGCGACGGCGGAGTTGATGGCCGCGAACACCGGCCCGGAGTGTCTGTCAGTGTTTCAGGACAACGCCGGCGTGATTGGGTTTGACGAGCAGTTCGGCATCGCGTTCAAGGTGGAGACTCACAACCACCCCTCGGCGATCGAACCCTACGGCGGGGCGGCGACGGGCATCGGGGGTGTGATTCGCGACGTGATTGGTTGCGGGCTGGGCGCGAAACCGATTGCCAGTACGGACGTCTTTTGTGTGGCGCCGTCGGACTGGCCGCAGGATCGGCTGCCCAAAGGTGTGTTGCACCCGTGGCGCGTCTTGCGCGGGGTTGTCGACGGCGTCGGTGATTACGGGAACCGGATGGGCATTCCGACGGTCAACGGCGCCGTGTACTTCGACCCGCGCTACCTGGGTAACCCGCTGGTTTTCTGTGGCTCCCTGGGTCTGATCCCGCGCGACAAAGTGCAGAAGGCAGCGCGCTGCGGCGATCACATCGTGGTCATCGGCGGACGGACCGGGCGCGACGGCATCCATGGCGCGACGTTTTCGTCTGCCGAACTCAGCGACACGCACGCGGACGAATTCTCGCACGCCGTGCAAATTGGCAATGCGCTCACCGAGAAGCGGTTTCTCGATGCGATCCTGCAGGCCCGCGACGCGGAGGGGGGGGTCTTGTACACGGGCTTGACCGATTGCGGCGCTGGTGGGTTGAGCAGCGCGATCGGCGAGATGGGCGAGCACACCGGTGCGCTCGTCGACCTGGAGCGTGTGCCGCTGAAGTACCGCGGGCTGCGCTATGACGAGATTTGGATCAGCGAGGCGCAGGAACGCATGGTTGTGGCCGTGCCGCCCGAGAACCTGCCGCGTTTTCTGAACATCATGGCCGCGGAAGAGGTCGACGCGACGGTGATCGGGACATTCGGCACGGCGGCGACCTCGCCCGGCGTGCCGCCACGCCTGGTCGTGCGGTATGCGGGCCAGGTCGTCGGCGAACTGGACATGCAGTTTCTGCATCATGGCTGGCCGCGCGGCGAGCGCGTCGCGGAATGGCGGCCTGAGAGCCCGCGTGGGGGCGGTGGCGTGAAATGCGCGGCGCTGACCAGTCTGCCGCAAGCCCTGCGGCGGCTGGAAGGCGAGTTGGCGCGTCCGAACGTGGCTTCGAAAGCCTGGATCATCCGGCGGTATGACCACGAGGTTCAAGGCGGCAGCGTGATCAAGCCGCTCGTCGGGCCTGGGAGTGGACCCAGCGACGCCGCCGTGTTGCGGCCGCGGCTGGATTCGAGCCGTGGTGTCGCGGTGGGTTGTGGGCTGGCGCCGCATCTCTCGGACGTGGATCCGTATTGGATGGCGGCGGCGGCGATCGACGAGGCGTTGCGCAATGTCGTTTGCGTGGGTGGCGACCCGCGCCGGACGGCGATCCTCGACAATTTCTGCTGGGGCCGGACGGATGATGCCCGGCAGCTTGGTGCGCTCGTGCGGGCGTGCCAGGCGTGCTACGACGTGGCGAAGGCCTACGGGCTGCCGTTCATTTCAGGGAAGGACTCGCTCAACAACGAGTTCGCCCTGGACGAGGCGGACCTTGAGCCGCTCGTCGAGACGCTGCGCATTTACGGGCAACGCGGCGACGCGGATGGAGAGCATCTGGGACGGCATCTGCCGGCGATTGAAGGCCGGCTGCGCGCGCGGCGGCGACTCGCGATACCGCCAACGTTGCTCATCAGCGCGCTGAGTCTCGTGGACGATGTGCGGCAGTGCGTTACCCCCGATCTCAAGCAGCCAGGGCACTGCGTTCTGCTGGTGGGCGTCCTGCGGCCAACGGATTTTGCCCTCGAGCGTGCTGCGGACGTGCATCGGGCAGTGGCCGAGGCGATCCGCGCGGGGCTGGTGGCCGCTTGCCACGACGCGGCGGACGGCGGCTGGCTGGTGGCCCTGGCGGAGATGGCCATCGCCGGGAAACGCGGCGTAATGTTGCAGGCCGAGGAGCCGTGCGACGCTGATCCATACGGCGAAACCTGCGCGACCTATCTGGTCGAAGTGAACGACCACCAGGCGGCGGCGCGGCTGTTTGAGCGGCGGGGCGTCCAGCCACGGTGTGTGGCGACGGTCAGCAACCAAGACACGCTGCGCTGCGACACGGTGAGTGTGGGAATTGCAGCGCTCGGCGCCGCCTGGCACGGCCGCTAGAATGCGAGCGCACACGTGGGCCGGCGCCGTGTCCGCGTGGGACGGTCGCATCGACCTCGACGGAGCTGCGCGTGCCTTCCCTGTCAGCCCCAGCGGACGATCAAGTTGCACTTCGCACAATGGCGGAGCGGCGCCGGCGCGTCGTGCGCAGCGTCTTGACGGTCCTTTTCATTTCGCTCGTGATGGTGGTGCTGTCGGCGCTGAACCGCGATCGCGCGGCAATCGACAGTTGTGAGCAGCGGATGCGCTACGCGGTCCGTGTGCTGCAGGACAATCACAAACAGTGGTTGCAAGCCCCGTCGACGTTCCCGTTGGACATCATTCGGGATCGTCTCGGGGACGCCTGGAATGGGAGTGTGTTTGAGAATTCGCGGTTTACCGAGCAGGCGGCGTTCATGGTCTCCGTCGGTGTGTGCTGCTGCGAGCGGCCGCATGGCCGGCTCTTTCGCCCTGGTCTGCGCCATGTCGTCGTCTATCGGGTCCGCGAGGAAACGTATGACCTGCTGACGCTCGAGGAGGGTGAGTTTGCGCGGCGGGCCGACGGGCTCGGGCTCGGCGGCGCCCTGCTCGAGTCCTGAGAGGTGGCACGCGCGGCATGGAGATTTACACGCGTCTCGAGCAGTTTGTCCCGCCGGCGGGCGGCGCCGTGCTGTCGATCGGGAACTTCGATGGGGTGCACCGAGGGCACACGCGGCTGATCGAGCAGGCGCACGCGGTGGCGACACGGCTGTCTGCCTCGGTTCTGATTATGACCTTCAACCCGCACCCGCTGGCCGTGCTGTCGCCGGAGCGCGCGCCGGCCTTGCTCAGCACGAACGCGGAGAGAATGGCGTTGCTGGCACAGGCCGGTGCGGGGTGCTGCATCGTGTTGCGCAGCGAGCCGGAGCTGCTCGCGCAGCGTGCGGAGGATTTCCTGGCGCGCCTGGTTGCGCATTGTCGTCCGCGGGCACTCGTCGAGGGGCCGGACTTCAACTTCGGGCGTGGTCGCACTGGCGGCATTGCGACGCTGGAGCAACACGCTCACCGGTGGGGCTACGAGGTTCACGTTGTGCCCGCCGTCCACTGTGCGGAGCTACCGACAAATCCAACGATCAGCAGCTCCTCCATCCGGCAGGCGCTGCGCGACGGTCGCATGGTGGAGGCCAACGCGATGCTCGGGCGCCCGTATCGCGTGTCGGGTCGGGTGGGACGGGGCGAGGCACGCGGTGCGAAACTGGGTTTTCCGACCACGAACCTGGAGGCGGTAGTGCATCTGCTGCCGCAACACGCCGTTTATGCCGCCGTGGCGCAGCTTCCGGACGGAACGCTGCACATGGCCGCGGTGAACGTGGGGCCGCAGCCGACGTTCGAGCAAGCGCAGCCGCGCGTCGAGGCTCATCTGCTGGACTTCACGGGTGACCTGCACGGGCAGCGCATCGGACTGCACTTTCTCGCGCGGCTGCGTGAACAGCAACGCTTTGCGTCACCCGCTGCTTTGGTCGCGCAAGTGCAGCGTGACATCGCAGCGACACGGGCGCTCGCCGCGCCGCGCTCGGCGGTCTGCGCAATTCCGTTGTAACGGCCGCTCTTGAACGAAAAAACCCCAGCTAATCGCTGAAAAAACGGAGGCGGCGCGATCCGGTGATACCGAACCGCGCCGCCTGCCGGCAGATTACACAGGCTGACTCCGGGGGCTAGCCCGGGTCAGTGTCGGAGCAGCCGTTACCGGCCGTCGCCCGACAAGATCGCGACGAACGGGTTGATGTCGTCAAAATCAACTGCGCCGCTGCCGTCGCAGTCGGCGTTCATGATGTTGCAGTTGGGGTACGCGTTCTGGTACGCGACCGGATCATTCAACGCCAACACGAACGGGTTGATGTCGTCGAAGTCGACGGCACCGTCGCAATTCAGGTCGCCCAGGTTCACACACGTCGGCACGACCACCAGCGTAAACGTG
>JAGVEP010000103.1 GCA_020058145.1 Phycisphaerae bacterium
CCGCTGGTGCGTGAATCCTTTCTCGCACCACTTGCCGCCCGCCGCTGGTGCGTGAATCCTCTCCCGCTGGTGCGTGAATCCCGCTGGTGCGTGAATCCTCTCTCGCACCCAATCCGGCGGGAATCCGCTCCCGCGCATCCGCTGGTGCGTGAATCCTCTCTCGCACCCAATCCGGCGGGAATCCGCTCCCGCGCATCCGCTGGTGCGTGAATCCCGCTGATGCGTGAACCCTTTCTCGCACC
This sequence comes from Phycisphaerae bacterium, assembly GCA_020058145.1. Taxonomy (GTDB): domain Bacteria; phylum Planctomycetota; class Phycisphaerae; order UBA1845; family Fen-1342; genus JAGVEP01. The sequence goes on from JAGVEP010000103.1 coordinate 243, forward strand.
CAATCCGGCGGGAATCCTCTCCCGCCGGCGCGGCGACTAACCGCAAGCCTCAGCACCGCCCGCGCATTGACGGTCGGGGCAGCGCGTGGTATCCAGCGCGCATGGGAAAACACGCTTCCAGGCCGAAAGCCGCGGAACCGGCCGCATCCGGCCGCCGGCGCGACCTGCACACGGGCGAATTTGGCAAAATCGGGCTGCCGTGCTCCGTATGCCACGGGCCAACGAACCTTTTCTTCGTTTTCGCTTGTCTCTGCGACCGGCCGCGCAGTACGATTCGTGCCTGTCCCTATTTGCCTATTTACACTCAGGAGAAACGCAATGGGTCCTAACCACAAGTTCCCGAAACCGGACGGCGTGAAGCCAAAAGAAGGCGCCGTCCTGTGCCCAGCGGACCGCGTCCTCGCCCTGTACAACCAGGGCACGGGGAAGAAGGCAAAGAAGATTGCGAAGGCGGTACGGCGATGGTTCTATGCTGAGGCCAAAAGGAAGGGTTGGGCGGGCTTGCGCTTTCTCAAAGATGTGCAGTCCGCGCACGGTGCCGGATGCGTCCTGTGGCTTGCCCCTCAAGAATTAAACGTGTCGATCACGATTACCAAGGAAGTGCATGTGTTGCACAGCTCGGAGTAGGGGTAACTGGATTGATCGCAGGCGTACGACCTTGCGGAGCGGGCCTTGCCCACCAATGATCCACCGATAGCTATCGCGACGACGAAGACGTGGGCTACTGACTGAACCTTCGCGACCGCCGCGATCGCATCGCAGCCAAGATGGTCAGTACAAGAAACGCCGAGGCCGGTTCAGGCGTAAGATAAATGTTGTCTACGTACTGCAAGCTGGTCTCCTCGATGCCGAGAACAAAACTCGTGATCTGCGACGTCGGGACCGGGATGCTCGGGTTGTACGTACGCTGAGCCAACAGGGCTCCGTCGGACACGCGAAAGATGCTCCCGTGTATCAAACCATCCATCGGATCGTGCGCGATTCCAATGCGGAGCCACTGCCAAGCGGGGATGACGAACGCCGGGGGGTTCGTGTCGTGGGCCCACCATTCTGGTGAATTCACAGCATTGTCGGCGATGTACCAGTGACCATTTGCAAAAGGGTCGGTTGTTGCGATTGGAAAGCGCGTGCCCAAGTTGTACGTGTCGCTTGAGGCAACGAACGCCGGACCATAATTGCCGCTGTTGGTTGCCATGAACTCGACCTGAAAGGCGAAGCCCTGCCAGCCCTGATTAACGGGAGTTGAAAGGATGCGATGCGCGCCGTCGCTCCCATATGCCTGCAGAACATGGTTTCCGGGTCGAAGTGGATCCATAACAACGGAGGCAGCCCCGGCGGGGTAGACAACCGTCCACGCAGGGTTTTGCGTAATATCGCCGTCCTCAAAATCGTCGATCAATCCAGCCCTGACACTGGTTGCCGTTGCGGCAACGATAAGACCAACCACGAACATCGATCTGAGAGCATTCATGCGTTTCTCCTTCTCCAATGAGGTGTGACCGGCGGGGGTTGCCCTCGCCCTCCATCATGATGCGGCGCGCATTGTACCCCGTCACCGCGCCGGAAGCAACGGACCAGTCACCCATCCTGTTCGCAGTCCATCTCAAGCAACTCCCGCACCCCCGCACCAAATCCCGCCAAAATCCGCCAACGGCGCGCACTCCCTTGCTTCACGCCCCCAGCGCGTGACAGTCCTTCATAGCGCGCCGGCCGCGCGTGGCCAGACCCACGCAAAGCCCCGCCGCGCGCCGGCGAACTCGATGAGGTGGCTCAGCCCGATAACCAAGGTGATCAAACAGGCGACCAACATGCTCAACCGCCCCATAAAAACGCATCCGTCGCGAATCGGACAAGCCCCCTCCACCAAGGTGCTCACGCTCCCGCATCATGGGGCGATAATAACCCAGCGCCTCGCTTCCCCGCCGAAGGTGGCCAAAGGGGGGGTGCGCGCGCATGATCATCTTGGCCACCTTGGACGCCCAGCCTGTCATCGACGAATTTATCGGGCGTGTACCCCGGGGGTCGCGCCTGTCAGCCTGGCAGCGCAGGTGCCGCGGCGCATGGCGGCCCGGCGGCTCCAGACGCTACACTACCACCCACGCGGGTCCAGGTGCCCATGAAAATCGCCCTCGTTCAGACGAATCCGACCATCGGCGACATCGCGGGGAATACCGCGCAGGTGCTCGCCGGCCTCGCGCGGGCTGAGGACGCCGGAGCCGACCTGGCCCTGTTCCCCGAGCAGACCATCATCGGCTATCCCGCGAAGGACCTGTTGCTGCGACGGGATGTCATCGACGCCAACCTGGCCGCTTTAGACACCATCGCCAGCCAGGCCGAGCGCGTCGCCGCCGTGGTGGGCTATGCCGAGCGGAACACGCGGGCGTTCGGGCGGCCGCTGTTCAACGCCGCCGCTCTGGTGCACCAGGGGCAGGTGCTGGCGCGCTGGCAGAAACGCCTGCTGCCAACGTATGACGTGTTCGACGAGGTACGCTATTTCGAGCCCGGCCGGACGCATGTTGTGACGGACTTCAGCGGGTTGAAGCTCGGTGTGACCATTTGCGAGGATATGTGGTCGCGCGAGGAAATGCTCGGCCAGCCGCTCTACGCCGGCGACCCCATTCAGGACCTCGTTGCCGACGGGGCCGAGGTGGTTTTCAATATCTCCGCGTCGCCGTACTTCCTTGGCAAACACAAGCTGCGGCTGGACCTCATGGCGGACCACGCGCGGCGAAATCGCGCGGCGATCCTGTTCGTGAACCAGGTCGGCGGGAACGACGAGTTGCTGTTCGACGGGTCGAGCAGCGTCGTCGACGGCTCCGGGCAACTCGTCGGGCAAGCCCGCGCGTTCGCTGAGGACTTATTGCTCGCGGATCTCGACAAGCTGAGCGCCACGCGCGTCGAGCCACAGCCGGCCGCAGCGGCCAGTCTGCACGACGCCCTGGTCATGGGCCTGCGCGACTACGTGCGCAAGTGCGGCTTTCGCTCCGTTGTCATTGGGCTGTCGGGCGGGATCGACTCGGCCCTCGTCGCAGCACTCGCCGCCACGGCACTCGGTCCGGAGAATGTCCACGGCGTGGCGATGCCCAGCCGCTTCAGCAGCGATCACAGCATCGCCGATGCACGCACCCTGGCGCAAAACCTGGGGGTCAAGCTCTCCGTGATTCCGATCGAGCCGATGCACGCGGCGTATGAGCAGGCATTGACGCCGCATTTCGCCGGCCGCGCGCCGGATATTGCGGAGGAGAACATCCAGGCCCGCACGCGCGGCGGAATCCTGATGGCCCTATCGAACAAGTTTGGCAGCCTGCTGCTCACGACCGGCAACAAGAGCGAGCTGGCGGTCGGCTATTGCACGCTGTATGGCGACATGTGCGGCGGACTGGCGGTGATTAGCGATGTGCCCAAGACGATGGTCTACGAGGTGGCCCGGCACATCAACGAGCGCGCCGGGCGGGAGGTCATTCCGCACAGCACGCTGACGAAACCGCCGTCGGCGGAGCTGAAGCCGAACCAGACCGACCAGGACACGCTGCCGCCGTACGACGTGCTCGACGCGATTCTGGAGCGCTACGAAGAGCGGCTACAGAGCGTGGCTGAGATCGTCGCGGCCGGTTTTGACGCCCGGACGGTCGCGGACGTGGTCCGCAAGATCCAGACCAGCGAATACAAGCGTCAGCAGGCGGCCCCGGGGCTCAAGGTCACGTCGCGGGCGTTTGGGTTCGGCCGGCGGATGCCGATTGCGGCCCGGCATGGACGGTGATCAGGCCAAAGGGACGTGCTTGGATTTCCGCATTACCCGGTCGCGTGTCAGCAGGGGGACCTGGTGCACAATGCTGGTGGCGGCGATGATCTCGTCCGCGGGGTCCGAATGGAAATCCAGGGCTGCCGTTGCCCGGCAGACTTCGAGATCGAGTGGCCAGATCAGCATATTCTGCAACAATTCCAGCAATTCCGGTGTATGCAGATCTACCGCGATGCGTCCGAGTTGGGCGAGCTTGGCGATCTCCCAAAGAACGATCGCCGATGCGCCCCACCGTTGCCCGGCCAGCTTCTTGCGCTCGGCCAGCGTCAGTGCGCCTTCAACCGTGTGGATGATGATGTGCGTATCAAGATTCAGCATCCCATTTCAATCCCGTGCTGAGAATATCGCCCTTGATCTTGACCTTGCCCTTGAGGCAACCAATGAAACGGGACATATCGGTTTGCACTGGCACCAGCCGGGCGACCGGTTTGCCATGCTTGGTGATAAGAATGCCCTCGGGCCCAACTTGGTCGAGCAGGACAAGGCACTGCTCCTTGAACTTCGAGGCGCTGACCGTCATCATAACGCGATCATATATATGACTACTTTATTTGTCCAGTCAAAATTAATAGTCACATTGTGGAACCCCGCTGATCCCTGCCGTTATTTCTCGGCCGCAGCCGCAGGGCGGGTCGCGGCCGCTTCGCGAATTCCCGCACGCAGTTGCTTCCGCAGGGTAGTCAGCAGCGCCGCCGGCTCCAGATAGCGCTTCGGCAGCCGCCAGTGGATCGTCTGCGGATCCGGCACGCGCGGCGAGCCGGGGCCGTCCTTGAAGAGCGGCTCGACCTGCTGCAAATCCGCGATCGCGAAGATCACGTCGGGGCCGTCGAGCACGAGCGAGCGAACACCCCACGGGCCGGCCAGCACGCGGATTTCGGCCAGCGCGAGCAGCGTCTCGACGGCCTCGGGTGGCGGACCAAATGCGTCACGCAGATCGGTCTGCAGGACCTCGATTTCCGCCGCCGTGCGACAGCTCGTGAGCCGCTTGTAGACCTCCATGCGCTGCCGATCGGCACGGATGTAGCCACGCGGAATCGTCGCTGAAATCCCGAGGTCGAGGTTGACCGGACGGTAGACCGCGGCGGGTTCGTTTTTCAACCGGCGCACGGCCTGTTCGAGCAATTCGCAATACATCTCGTAGCCGACGGCTTCGATGTGCCCGGATTGCTCCGCCCCGAGGATGTTGCCGGCCCCGCGGATTTCCAGGTCGCGCATGGCGATCTGAAAACCCGCCCCGAGTTCGCTGTAGTGTTCGAGCGCCTTCAGCCGCCGTCCCGCGACCTCGGTCACCGGGTGCTTTGGCGACAGCAGCGCGTACGCATAGGCCCGGTGCTTCGAGCGGCCGACACGACCCCGCAGTTGGTGCAGGTCCGCCAGACCGAAGCGCTCGGCGCGATCGATGAAGATCGTGTTGGCGGTCGGGATGTCGAGCCCGGACTCGATGATGTTGGTAGAGACCAGCACGTCCGCCTCGCGGTGCAGGAACTTGAGCATCACGTCTTCGAGCTCGTGCGCCACCATCTGGCCGTGGCCGACGACGATGCGTGCCTCGGGCACGAGCACGCGCAGGTGATTGGCGACCTGGTGAATGTCCCGCACGAAGTTGTGTACGAAATACGCCTGCCCGTCGCGATTCAGCTCACGCAGCAAGGCCTCGCGAATCAGCCCGTCGTCCCACATCCGGACCTGCGTCGCGATGGCCCGGCGATCGAGCGGCGGCGTCGCGAGCGAGGAAATGTCGCGAATCCCCAGCAGCGACAGGTGCAGCGTGCGGGGGATCGGCGTGGCGGTAAGCGTCAGCACCTCGACCGTGGCCCGCAACCGCTTCAGCTTTTCCTTGGCCTCGACGCCGAAGCGCTGCTCCTCGTCGATGACGATCAGGCCCAGGTCGGCAAAGTGTACGTCCCCCGATAGCAGCCGATGCGTGCCGATGAGGATGTCGAGTTGCCCCTTGCGGGCTCGTGCAACGATCTCCGCCTGTTCCTTCTTCGTGCGAAAACGCGACAACGCTTCGACGGCAAACGGGTAATCGGCCAGCCGCTCACGGAACGTCTCAAAGTGCTGCTCGGCGAGCACGGTGGTCGGCACGAGGATCGCTACCTGCCTGCCGAATTCGGCCACTTTGAACGCCGCCCGCAGCGCCAGCTCGGTTTTGCCGAAACCCACGTCGCCGCACAGCAGCCGGTCCATCGGCCGCGGACGTTGCAGGTCGGTTTTGATGTCCGCGAGGGTGCGCAGTTGGTCCGCGGTCTCCTCATAGAGGAACGAGTCCTCGAATTCGCGCTGCCACGGCGTGTCTTGCGGATAGGCCACGCCGGCCTCGAGCGCGCGCTGCGCCTGGATGGCCAGCAGCTCGCCGGCCAGGTCGGTGACGGCCTCGGCGACGCGTTCCTTGAGCCGCTTCCACGCCGTTCCGCCGACTTTGCTGAGCGTCGGCTTGCCGCGGAAGCTGCCGATGTACTTCTGAACAAGGTGAATCTGGCTGATGGGCACGTGGACGACGGCCTTGTCGGCGAATTCGATCGCCAGGTACTCATCGGCGCGGTCTTCACGCGAAATCGTCTTGAGACCCAGGAAGCGGCCGATGCCGTGCAGGGTATGCACGACCGGATCACCGGTCTGGAGGTCAAAGAAGCTGTCGATTGGCCGGGCGGGCTGCACGCGGCGCAGTGTGCGGCGTTGCCGATAGCGATGAAACAGCTCATGGTGCGGAATGTACGCCGTGCGGCCCCACCGGAAACCACGATGAATGACGCCGATGGCGGTGCGCACAGCCCCGTAGGGCGGGCACTGCCCGCCAACGTCGCCGGCGATAGGGGTTTTCAACGCTACTTCAACCGTCGCCTCTTGCGGTTTGGAAAGCAATTCCCGCAGCCGCTCCTCCTCCGCCGCGTTGTCGCACAGCACGATCACCTCGGCGGTTTGCGTGAGTTCGCCGAGGGCTCGCAAGGCGTCCGCGGATTTCGGCTCGAACTGCGGCAGGCTGGCCACGCCAAACTGCACCGCGTCGGGCAGCACCCCGGTGAAACGGCGCAGGTGCAACTGCGTAAATGCGTTCGCGTGGCGGAAAACGGCGTCCACCGGGATGATCCCGGTGCGTTCCCCGAGTCGTTGCCAGTATGTGCGGCCGAGCTCCTGGACTTCGCCCGGCTCGATGAAGGCGAGTATCGTGTCGGGCGCTAGAAAGGCGAGGAAGGTCGTGGAAAGGCACGTCGGCGAATCCCCTGCGTGCCTCAAAGCAGGAATCTGCACGCTCCCGAGCGTCTGGGACGAGCGCTGCGTGCCGGTGTCGAAGAGACGGATCGAGCTGATCTCGTTACCGAAGAACTCGATCCGTACGGGATCGCTGTGGGCGTGGGAATACACGTCAAAGATGCCGCCCCGCTGCGCGAAATCGCCGGGCACTTCGACGGCGTCGCCGTGCTGAAAGCCATGTGCCGCAAGCCAGCGGGCGAGTTCCTCCGGGTCGAGTTGCTGTCCCGCTTGAACCTCGAACGACCGCGCCTTGATCGCCTCCGGCGCTGGCACCGGCTGCATGAGGGCCATGATGGGCGCAACCAGGCACGAAGGCACGCAGGCACGCAGGCACGCAGGGGATCCGGCGGGCTCCTTCGTGCCTGCGTGCCTCCTTCGCCCTCCCTCCTCGGTCGGCCTCAGCTCCGTGCCTTGCCTGAGCCCCACACACAGCCGCAGGCGTTCGCCGGCCAGCTCATCCGCAGGGTTCTCCGCGTCCGCCAGCGAGTCCAGTTGCGGCAGCAGGTCCGGAGCGGTGCCCAGGGCGGTTTCGATGTCATCGCGCAGGTCGTCCGCCTCGTCCGCGTGGGCGGTGACCAGCAGCAGCGGGCGACGCAGGCGCTCCGCAATCATCGCGGCCAGAATAGGCGCAGAACTCCCCCACAAGCCCTCGGCCGCGACGGCCCCCGTGCCGTGCTCCAGCAGCCGGGTCAGCTCTTCGAGACGCGGATCCGTGCGGATGGCGGTGAACACATCCACTGCTGGGAATTATATCGCTTGGCGGCCGGATGGTCGGGTCCCGGCGCCAACCGTCTAGGGTCCCATAGCCCCCGCTGCGGGCGGGCGCTGCCGTTGCAGCCAGTACTCGCGGAAGGACCGCAGGCGCGGCAAGGA
>JAGVEP010000041.1 GCA_020058145.1 Phycisphaerae bacterium
CGGCGCCCCGCGTGGCGACGTCCGGCGTTTTCGCAGCGGCTTCGTACCCGCGGTGGTCAGCTCCGGCGCCCTCATCGGACTGACCGCAATCGAAGACTACGGCACCGCGGCGCTGATGGGCGGCGTAATGCTCGTCCTGCTGTTCGTGGCGCGTGCCCGCTGGACGCACCTCGGGCTTCTGGGCGTTCTCGCGGTCGCGGCCGGCGTCGGGCTGATTATCGTCAAGCCGCACCGCATGGAGCGCATCAAGACCTTCGTCTCGGAAGCCCCCGACCCGATGGGCGCCGGCTACCAGATCAACCAGGCCATGCTGGCCATCGGCTCCGGGGGCTGGACGGGTCGCGGACTCGGCGAGGGCATCCAAAAGTACGGCTATCTGCCGCAGGACAACAACGATTTCATCCTCGCCATCATCTGCGAGGAACTGGGCGTGGCGGGCGGCGTTTTCGTGGTCGTGTTGTTCCTCGCCCTGCTTTGGCGTGGCTGGCGGATCGCCGCGCGGGCTCCCGACCCGTTCGGCAAGCTGCTCGCGCTCGGTTTGATCATGACGATTAGCCTGCAAGCCGCGATGAATATCGGCGTCGTGACCAACAGCATCCCGACTAAGGGGATTTCGTTGCCGTTCGTCTCTGCCGGCGGGTCGGGCGTGGTCATCCTCGGCGTGGCGGCGGGGCTACTGGCGGCGGTGGGGCGACGTCGGGCTAATGCATAGGGTTGCACGGCTGATGTTATAGGGCCAGAGCGCTATGACGCCTGGAGCGATTTGACATATGCCAAAACACACGCTAAACTTCCTGTATTGAGGGCAAAGGCGTCCGAATCTACAATTCGGCCCGCCATGCCCAAAGAGACCGATCGGAAACGGCTCGAACTGCTGCTGCGACTGCTGCGCGACCCAGCATCAAACGTCGTGCTATTCAAGAGGCGGGCGTTTGAAGGCACCAGCGAGCCAGATGACATCGGGCTCGCCCGGTTGCTGCCGGGCACTCCGCGGGACGGCCAAAAGGCCGCGTTTCGCGAGGCCTTGGCCGATTTTCTCGACGGCGGCACGCAGCCAAGCCGCATCGAATACGCGTATGAAGACGGCGATCCCGAGATGATCTACGAGTTTCGGATCGAGTTTTGCCGGACGCGCGTGTACGTCAAGACGGAACTGAAGGATCCGGACTCGGAAGATCCGACCCTGGTGATTAAGAGCGTGAAGCGCTGGAACTAAAGGTGATGCCGACCATGGCGGAACGCTGGGAGCAATGGCGATGTCACGTGTGCAGGCAACTGAGCCTGCGCCGCGTGATACGTCCTTACGAGAGTGAAGTCTCGCATGACGGGCGGCCGCCGGTGAAAGTCCGCATTCCCGACCTCGAGGTTATCGCCTGCACCAACCCCGACTGTCATCCCGAACATCCGGACGACACTGTCATAGAGGATGACGCGACGATCTGGCGCATTACCGAGGAGACCTACCGGCAACTTGGCCTGCTCACGCCCACGGAGATTCGTGCGGCGCGCGAGCGCTTGGGATTCAACCAACAGCAGTTGCAGGAGTTGCTCGGATTGGGCGGCAACTCGCTTTCGCGGTGGGAGACGGGGCGGGTGTATCAGTCGCGGAGCCTGGACGCGTTGCTGCGGATTGTGTTCAACGTGCCGGCGGCGTTGGCCTATCTGTCGGTGGCAGACTGGACCCCTGACGTGATCATTGCACCTCGCTCCGCAGCGGCGCGCGAGCGGCTTATACCAGGTGCCAGGAAGGAGTTGGCGTAGTCTCTGCAAGCGGTCGAAACGCGACGGCTCCGGGACTTCCTCGTCGGCATCGGCCGCGTCGGGAGTCGGCCTTGGTCCATTTCGCTTGGGCAGTCGGCAGCTTGCTCCTGCTTAACGCTTGCGGGCTCAGTGCCCAAACCACGCAGCCCGTGGACTACGCGGACACACCCGAGGCTCTTGCGACCGTGCAAGATGAGCGGATCGTCGAGGCGTCCGGCATTGTCGCCAGCCGCGTGAACGCCGGCTGCCACTATGTCCACAACGACTCTGGCGATCTGGCGCGGGTGTTCCTGATCGATCGCGCGGGCCGCACGCGGCTGGTCATTCAACTCAAGGGGATTCAGAGCGTTGATGCGGAGGACATCGCGATCGCACCTGGCGCGAAAGCTGGGACTTACGACGTGTGTCTGGCCGACATCGGCGATAACAGCGCCACGCGGCACAACGTGGCGATTTATCGGTTTGCGGAGGTCGCACTGCCAGGGCAGACCACGGATGCGATCACGGTTGACGCGACGGCGTACACCCTGCGCTACCCGGATGGGCCCACGAACGCCGAAGCCTTCTTCGTGCATCCCCGCACCGGCGACGGGTACGTTCTGACGAAGCGTCTGGACGGCCGCCCGCGGCTGTACAAGCTCGCGGCGCCGTGGGACGCGAAAGCCGAGACGACACTGACGCCGGTCAAGACGATCGACCTGCCTCCCGCGCTGCCGCTGGCCCGAATCGTGACCGCCGCGGACATCAGCCCCGACGGCCTGCGGGTTGCGGTGCGCTGCTACTTGAACGGCTGGGAATGGCGGCTGCCGACGGATACTCCGGACAAGGACTTCGAGCATATCTTCGACAGCCCGCTGGTCGGGCTGGCACTGCCCCCCGAGCGGCAGGGCGAAGCGTTGTGCTACGCTGCCGACGGGCAGGCGCTTCTGACGGTCAGCGAGGGTCGCAACCCGATCTTGTGGGAGCTGCGGGCCGTGACGCCGACGAGCCAGGCACGTCGTTAGCGTGGCGTCTCGCAAGTTCGTTACCTATCTCGGCGCCCGCGTGCGCGTGGTACCATCGCCCCGCTGGGGCGAATCATGCGCTTGGCGCCTTCCGTGGGCTGCGCCCACGGCTACTGACCGTGGCCCCTCCGGGGCCAAAACTGACCGCGGCCCCTCCGGGGCCAAAGCCGCCAGACTTATTCACGGATGTATGAAACTCGACACTGACGTTGCGCCGCTATTCGTGGGGGAAATATCGCGCGACACACCCCGGCGCTTCCTCGACGGCTACGCATTGCATGCGCGCGGCGCCGGTTATCTCGGGCGCCATTCGTTCGGCGATATGAAGCGCCACGTTTTCGGCCGAAGGATTGCGGTCGCGAAATATGGCGAGGCTATTCAAGTCTTGGTGCTGAAGCGGCGCGAGTATTTCTGCCAAACGTCGCTCGACATCAACAAAATCCAACAGCACGCCCGCCACATTCAGGCGCGGCCCCGCGTACGTCACCTCGACACGCCAGCCGTGCTCGTGCAGCGGCTCCCAGGTACCTTCGGGCAGGCACAGTTGATGCCGCGCCGTAAAGCTGCCGTGAACGCTGACCTCGAACATAGTGCCAGATTGTATGGCGTCTGACGGCACCCGCCACCGCAGGCGGCGCGTATACTGTCGCGGTGCGAATCTGCTTCACGAGCGACCTGCACGGCGCCCCGCGGCTCTATGAGCAGCTCGATGAGTTGCTGCGCGTCGAGACGCCCGACCTGCTGATTCTCGGAGGCGATTTGTTCCCCGACGGCACCCGCGAGGACCCGCTCGGCACGCAGGTCGCGTACATCGAACACGTGTTCATACCGCGCGTGGTCGTGTGGCGGACGCTCCAGCCGCGGCTGACCGTGGCCTGTTGTGGCGGCAACCACGACTGGCTGTGCGGCTGGGACGCGCTCGAGGCGCAGCACAACACCGGGCGAATCGTCCTGCTGCAACATCGTCGCGTGTGGACCCACCGTGGGGTGGATTTTCTGGGTTATTCCCTGACGCCGCCGACGCCGCACTGGGTGAAGGATTTTGAGCGGCTCGATTTGCCGCAAGATCCCGTGCCCGTTTTTGGCGGGGTGGTTTGGGACCCCGACCAGCGCGTCGCGCGACCGGCCGACATGGCGGAGCATTTCTGCGGACGGCACGCAATTGTCCACGATCTCGCGCAGGCCGTCCCGGCTGCGGCCCCGTGGATTCTCGTGGCACACTGTCCGCCTCATGACACCAAGCTCGATCGATTGCCCGACCTCCCGCACCCGATCGGCTCGCGCGCCGTGCGACAGTTCATCGCGGACCGTCAGCCGCTCGTGTCGCTGCACGGGCACATCCACGAATCGCCCGCCGTCAGCGGCAGCTTCAGCGACCGGGTGGGGCAGACGCTGTGCATCAACCCGGGGCAGGGGCACGAGCAGTTGCACGCGGTGTTGTTCGACGCCGAACGCCCCGCAGAAACGCTGCGGCACACCGTTTTCCAGCGTGTATGACGAGGCCTTGGGCAGCGGCGCGCACTCACACGAAGCGCGAAATTACCCAGTAGAGCCCCGCCGCGACGAGGCCGGACGTCGGCAGCGTCAACACCCAGGCCATGGCGATGTCGTAACCGACGCCCCAGCGGACAGCGGCGACGTGGCGGACGGCCCCGACGCCGAAGATCGAACCGGTGATCGTGTGCGTCGTGCTGACCGGGATGCCGAAGTGTGACAGCGCGAGGATGGTCACGCCGCCCCCGGTCTCGGCACAAAAACCGTCCACCGAAGTCAGTTTGGTGATGCGGTTACCGAGCGTGCGTACCACCTTCCACCCGCCGAAGTACGTGCCCAGCCCGATCGCCGCGTGGCAGCTCAGGATGATCCACCAGGCAATTTCGTTGGATTGGGGATTTCCGTCGCGCGTGGCCCAGCCCTGGAGCTGCGGCACGCTGAGCAGCAGCGCGACGATGATGCCCATCGTCTTCTGCGCATCATTCAGCCCGTGGCTCAAGCTGTAGACGGCTGCCGAGATGAGCTGGAGTATACGGAAGACCCGATCCACGCCGCGTGGCGTGCGTTTTTGGCAAATCCACAGCGTGGCCCACATATTGACGGCGGCGAGCAAAGCGCCAATCAGGGGCGAGAGCACGATGAACAGGGCCACGACACCGATTTTGCTCCAGATGAGCGCGCCGGCGCCCCCTTTGGTCAGCGCCGCGCCCGCCAGCGCCCCGATCAGGGCGTGGGAAACGCTGATGGGCAGTCCCTTCCATGTACACAGCAGCGTCCAGACGATCGCGGCCACCAAAGCGGCCAGGATCATGTGTGGGGTGATAACGTCGGGGGTCACGAGCCCCTTGCCGATGGTCCGCGCGACGTGCGTGTCGAAGAGAAACGCCGCGGCGAAGTTGAAAAACGCCGCCCAGATGACGGCCGCCCGCGGTGACAGCACGCGGGTCGCGACGACCGTGGCGATCGAATTCGCCGCATCGTTGATGCCATTGCTGAAGTCGAAAAGGAGCGCGATGAAAATGATGAGGAGAACATAGGTTACCAAAGGAGGGTCCTCAGGCGTTCTTCAGCATGATGCTGCGGATGCTGTTGGCGATGTCCTCGCACCGGTCGATGGCCCGCTCGGTCAGGTCGTAGATTTCCTTCCATTTCATGACCAGCAGCGGGTCGCCACCCTTTTCGAACAGCTCGGCCAGCGCGGCGTGGTTGTTGTCGTCGCCCACGTTTTCCAGGAAATGGATCTCGACGAGCTCTTCGTGCAGCCCGTTCGGTTTCTTGAGGTTCCGCAAGCGGCTGACCGCGCGGGCCGCAAGCCGGCAGGCCTTTAGCAGCACCTCGGTCTGCTTGATGAGCCACGTCGTCGGCGCGGGAATCTTGTAGAGTGTCATGCGTTTGGCCGCGGCATCGATCTCGTCGATCACGTCGTCCATGCGGGACATCAGCGCCCCAATGTCCTCGCGATCAAACGGTGTGATGAAAGTCTGGTCCAGGCGCTCGAACGTCTGGTGGGCGATTTCATCGCCGTCATGCTCACATTGCCGGATGCGGGCCACATGATCGGTCCGGTGTTCGTAGTCTTGAACCAATGCGGCATAGGCCTCGGCGGCCTTGACGACGATGCCGGCGCCCCGCTCTAGCAGGTCGAAGAACATTTTGTCTCGCGGGACGATGCTCAGCATGACGAGTCCTCCACTCCGGGTGCGGGGGCCTTGCCGGAACTGCCGGCGGGTATAGTAGGGGCGGCGTGGGGCTTCGGCGAGTCGGCGGAAGGGCAGGCCGCACACCGCCCCCTGGCTCGGGAGCAACCGAGCGGGTATGGTGCTGCCACGGTCGCGTCGGTGCCAAAGGCGGGGCGGCCTGGGCCGCGGTCGCGACAGGGTCGACCGAAACGTCGGCGGCGGAGATCGGCTTCACGTAGACGGGCTTTGCTTGTGGGTCGTGACGGACGGCTCAGTCGGGGTCGTCAACCGGAGCGTGTCGAGCGCGGCGTCCATCTCGGCGGCGCGACGAAGCCAGGCAAAACGCGCGGCCAGTCGCTGGCCGCGCTGGGGGTCGCCGCGCCACAGATCGCGCCGTTCGGTGCGGGTGGCTAGTTCTTCGAGCCGGTTGGCGAGTTCGGTAGCGCCGCCATCGTAGAAGAAATCGGCGGAGTCTGGCGCCGCCAGTTCGGCCAACAACTCGGGGTAGGCCAGCCGCCGCGGCAGCAGCGGAAAACAGCCCGCCGCCAGCGCCTCGACCACGCTGAGGCCGAAGAACTCGTGCGCGGCGGTTGAGACGAGCACGTCCGCGGTTTGCAGCGCGGCGACGTAGTCCGTACGCGTGGGCTGGTAGCCCCAACGGTCGATTTCGGCACGGAACAGCTCGGCCGCTGCGGCGAAAATCGGCGGCGCCTCGCGGAACTGCGCTCCGATTACGCTCAGGCGGAACGGCACGCCACGCGCCTTCAGCAGCTTCATGGCCTCAAAGAAGGTCTCGGGGTCCTTATCGTGTTCCCAGCGCGCGGCCCAGAGCACGTGCAACGGGCCGGATAGCCGCACGCTGTGCGGCGGAAGAGCGTCAATTCCGGGTGGTTGCACGCATGCTTTGGCGAGAATTCGTTCGACGGCTGCCAGCGGCTGGTAGTCTGGCATGTGACGCAGCCAGGCCGCGAGCGCGGCGAGGAAATTGTCGCGGTGGAAGGCTGAATTGAACCAGACGGCGGTCGCGGCCAGGGCGGTCGTCAAATTGGTGAGGGCGAAATGAGCATCGCGCTCGTCGGCGTGGCGGGCGGGATACGTGAGCTGGTTCTCATGGAAGTAGGCGACGCGCGGCAGTCGGCGGATGGGCTCCGGGGCCAGCCCCAGGAACTCCGCCAGGTTGAGCATGTCGGTGCAAAGCAGGATTTCGGGGGGCGGGGTTCCTGTCGTGGTCGATTCGAGTTGCTCGGCGAACGTGATCGGGGCGTGGCGCATCCGCCACTTCCACTTGTGCGGCGGGAGCGTCAGCAGCATCCAGGCGTGGCGGCTGTGTGCCCGCCAGCCATCAAGGAAAGCCCGATGGCTGCCGCCGTAGTAGGGTTCCAGTGCCAGCACGTTCATGGCCAGGCGAATTGTACCTGACGGGCGGGGAGCATCGGCTTCCAGCCGGTGCGCACCGGCTGGAAGCCGAGGTCCCAAATCCGGTCCCAAAGCCGAGGGCACAGAATGAGGCCGCACGTAAGTCTTGGCGGTGCATCGCGTCCGGAGGGATTCGAACCCCCAACCCTCGGCTCCGAAGGCCGATGCTCTATCCAGTTGAGCTACGGACGCAGCGGCGCCGACACGCGCGGCGCACGTGGTACGCTACCCGCAGACAGGTGCTTTCACAACGCCGCCGTGCGGCTTGACCCGGTCAGCGGCTATCCCGTTCAATACGACACGCCTTCGTGGACAGTAGGTACCGCTTGATCCCAATCTCGGTTCGCAGGCTCGTGAAAACGTTCGGCCGCGTGCGGGCTCTCGACGACGTTAGCGTCGAGGTCGAGCGCGGCGAGCTGTTTTTCCTGCTGGGACCGGCTCCATCGCCTTGCCGATGACCGCCCCGAGCGCCAGCGAGCGGGTGCCACGAGCCCCGAGCGCCAGCGAGCGGGTGACCCGTCGCTTGCGCTCCGGGCTCGTTGGGGACCCGTCGCTTGCGCTCCGGGCTCGTTCAGAGTGTGCAGCGCTCCGTCGTCATTGCAGATTCACCAGCACCAGAATCAGGCCCTGCTCACCTTGCGGCAGCGGCTCCGTCGCCTTGCCGATGACGGCCCCGAACGCCTGCGTTTGGTCCGCCGCCTTCATCGCGTACCCCGGCGTGTTCGAGGTGGTCAGCAAATCGCCGACCTCGACGGCGTTTTCGGTCGCATCGACGTAGCAGTATACGCGGCCCGCGAGCGCCAGCGGAAGCGCCTCCGGAGCCGCACCAGGTTCCGGAGCCGCACCATTCATGGTGCGCGCGTCAGATTCCGGAGGCGCGGCGTCTTTCGGAGCCGCGGCATTCATGCCGCGCGCCGTTGCGTCACCGGCCTGTGGCGCGCGGGATAAATCCCGCGGCTCCGAATACGCCCCGGATGAATCCCGCGGCTCGGGAATCGCATCCGGAGCCGCACCATTCATGGTGCGCGCCGGCGCGTCATCGGCCTGCGGCGCGCGGGATAAATCCCGCGGCTCCGGACTGCCGCCCAGCACCATCCCCGGCTTCAGGCCGCCGGCGACGATAAGCACAATCCAAATCGTCTATCTCACGGCGAGCCGGCGGTCCGCGTTGACGTTAGCTCGCCCAGCCGCACTTCGACCTGCTCCAGTCGGGTCCGCAGCTCGGCATTTTCGCAGCGTAGTTGTTCGATC
The DNA here is from genome assembly GCA_020058145.1 of Phycisphaerae bacterium. Taxonomy (GTDB): domain Bacteria; phylum Planctomycetota; class Phycisphaerae; order UBA1845; family Fen-1342; genus JAGVEP01. The sequence goes on from JAGVEP010000041.1 coordinate 8,606, forward strand.
TCGGCCGTTTGCTGCGCGCGCAGTTCGCGCAGGGCCTCCGCGGTGAGGGCGTCGAAGCCGCTGACCGTGAGCGTCTGATAGCCGTCCGGCCCGGTGCCGACCCAATCGGGGAACACGCCGGCGACCTCGTCGGCGATCAGGCCGATCTGCGGGCCGAACCGCCCACCCTGCGCGCGCGGGTCGCGCCACTCGAACGTCACGCCGCGCAGGCCGAGCAGCCGGTCGAGGGCCCCGCGCAGCGGGCGAATGTCCCGCTTCAGCCGTCGGTCGGACCAGATGGTCCAGCGATCAGAGCCGGGCTTGTAGGCGGCATTGACATCCAGCCACAGGGCCGGGGCCGGCGCGGTCGCAAGGCGGATGGCGAGAGAGTGATCGGCACAACCCAGTGCGACCGCCACGAAGCCCGTGTTCGACGCCGGGACGTTGGTCTGCCCGAAGTCGTTCCTTCCCCACGCCACGATCGAGCCGTCGGCCTCCAGGCCCAGGCTGTGGTAGTAGCCGGCCGCGACGGCAACGAAGCCGCTGTTGGGCGCCGGGACGTTGCATTGGCCGTAGTTGTTGCGTCCCCACGCCACGATCGAACCGTCGGCCTTCAGGCCCAGGCTGTGGAACCAGCCCCCCGCGACAGCGACGAAGCCGCTGTTGGGCGCCGGGACGGTGCATTGGCCGTACTCGTTCCACCCCCATGCCACGATTGAGCCGTTGGGTTTCACGCCCAGGCTGTGGGCCCCGCCGACCGCGACCGCCACGCAGTCGGCATTCGGCGCCGGGACGTTGCTTTGGCCGTAATCATTCAATCCCCATGCGACGACCGACGTTTGCAGCGCTGCGCCGCCAGTGATCTTCAGCGTCTCGACTTGCGCGGGTCCACGGACATCCAGGCCGGCCTCCGGCGTCTGGGTCCCGATCCCGACGTTGCCAGCGGTGTAGGAAATGTCGCTACCCGATAAGTCCCACGGCTGATTCGCAATCGCGGTGACGACATCCGGCGCCAGCTTGGAGAACGTCACGCTTTCGTCGGCCAGTTTCTCGACAGTGACGGAGTTCGGTGCCAGCACCGCCCCGCTGATGCTATTGGGGTCGAAGCCGCCAGCCACGTACGGAGCGAGCGCGGGGCCAACCGACGCGAGATCCACCTTGGCCGCCGTTACGGCGCCGTCGTCGAGATCGACCGCCTTCACTTGGCCGTCAATGATGCTCAGGCTATCGACGCTATTATTGGCCAATTCGGCCGCGCCCACGGCGTTGTCTTGGATTTCGTCGCTGCCGACGCTGTTGGCCGCCAGGTCCGCGGCGGTGAGCGAGCCGTCCTGAATCTGGACGCCCGTGACGCTGTTGGCGGCCAGCTTGGAGCCGGGAATCGAGCCGTCGGGCACGGCGGTTGGGTCGCCGGGATCGCCCTTGTCGCCTTTGTCGCCTTTGGGACCCTGCGGGCCTGGGAGGCCGGGTGGCACGCGCGCAAGGATGCCGTTGATCGCATCGGCCGCCAGTTTGGCGAATGTAATCGCCCCGTTGGCGATCTTGTCAGCCGTGATGGCGTTCGGGTCCACGACCGTAAAGAAGTTCTCGCGGGTGACCACGTTGGACGCGATGGAAAGCGTGTTTTCCGTCAGAGTCAGGCCGGGGCCCGCCGTGTACGGGGGCGCGATCCTGCCAGCACTACTCAGGGCGTCAATCTCCTGGTCGGCGATCACGCGGGCTTCATTTGGATCGGTCGCCTGATTCTGGACGATGGCTTCGACCTCCGTGCGTTGCGGATCGTTGAGCCCCGACTCGTCGGGCTTGGGGCAGCCGCCGAGGGCCAGCGTCAGGACGAACGCACCGGTCCAACCGACCCACGGCTGCGGGCGGAGCGGGCGCGCGCGCTGCGTTTCTGAGCCGCACCATTCATGGTGCGCGCGGGCGGCGCGCGGGATAAATCCCGCGGCTCCGAACACACGCGGGATGAATCCCGCGGCTCCGGCGAGCGCGATCCAGGTGCGCGTGCGACGCCCCGCAGAGCACTGCTCACAGAGCAGTGGCACACGCACACGCCCCGCAGAGCACTGCTCACAGAGCCAGTGGCACACGGCGAGATTGAAACAGGGACCGACAGGCAGTGGTGGGTGACATGCTGTACCTCCCGAGGGCGTTAACGTGTCCCTCGCGTTACCAAGGACCTGAATCGGGCGATCGCGCCCCAAGCAACGCCATTGTACTGTTTCGGCCGAGCGAAGTCAGCCTGTTTTTGCCAGATATCGGGCGGTTGGGTCCGTGACACTTCCGGCGGGGCATGCTCATCCGAGCCGCGAGCGCAAGCGAGCGGGAAAC
>JAGVEP010000300.1 GCA_020058145.1 Phycisphaerae bacterium
AGCATGAGCTGGGGCGACGGCTGACCAGGGCCGAGCGCTTCCAGCTCGTCGAAGAGGCCGCCCGCGAGGTGGCCCGGCCCGTTCTCTTCGGCGTCGGCATCATCATGATCGTGTACCTGCCGATCGTCACGCTCTCCGGCGTCGAGGGCAAGATGTTCCGCCCGATGGCCCTGGTGGTGTTGCTGGCCCTCGCTGGGGCATTGCTGCTCACATTCACGGTCGTTCCAGCGCTGGCGGCCATTCTGCTGGGCGGCCGGGTTACCGAAGGGGATGTCTTCCTGATTCGGTGGGCCAAGGCCGTTTACCAACCCATCGTGCACTGGGCCATCCGGCTGCGTTTCGCCGTATCGCTCGGGGCGATCGCCATCGTCGTCGCGACGCTCCTGCTGGCCTCGCGGATGGGCAGCGAGTTCGTGCCCAAGCTCGGCGAAGGCGCGCTCGCGCTCCAGCCCACCCGCATGCCGAGCATTGCTCTGACGACGAGCGCCGAAATGCAGGAGCGCGTCGAGCAGGAGCTGCTGAAGGAGTTCCCGGACGAAATCTCGGCCATCTTCGCGCGCACCGGCACGTCCGAGGTCGTCACCGACGTTTGTGGTCCGGAAGTCTCCGACACGTTCATGATGCTCAAGCCGCGCGAGCAGTGGAAGAAGGCGCGGACCCAGGAAGAGCTGGCCGAAGCGATGGAGGTGGTGGTCCGCGACCTGCCCGGTCAGAACTACGAGTTCAGCCAGCCCATCGAGCTGCGCATGAACGAGCTGATCGCCGGTGTACGGAGCGACCTGGCCGTGAAGATCTACGGCGATGATCTCGGCGTGCTCCTGGAATGCGCCGCCCGCGTCGCGGAGGAGCTGGGGCAGGTACCCGGAGCGCAGGACCTCAAGATCGAACAGCTCGCCGGGATGCCGATGATCACGATTGACATCGACCGCGGTGCCGTTGCCCGCTACGGGCTGAACGTACAGGACGTGCAGGAAGTGGTCGAGATTGCGCTCGGCGGCATGGAGGCTGGCCACGTGCTCGAAGGCGACCGGCGGTTCGAGCTGGTGGTGCGCATGCCCGAGCACCTGCGCGGGAACATCCGGGCGATCGGCGACTTGCCCATCCCGCTGCCGACAGGCGTAGGGTCCGCTGTGCGGACCGCCGGACTGCTGGGTGGTACGGGCATCTTGCCCGTCGACGGGCGAGACGCCCGTACCACCGCGGGCTACATCCCGCTCTCCAGCCTGGCCAAGATTGAGATCGGCGAGGGCGCGCGGATCATTCGCCGCGAGGACGGCAAGCGGCGCGCCGTGGTGCAATGTAACGTGCGCGGCCGCGACCTGGGCGGGTTTGTGGCTGAGGCGCAGACCCGGATCGAACAGAAGATCGGCAAGCTGCCGGAGGGCTACTGGCTCGGGTGGGGCGGGCAGTACGAGAACCTCGTCGCGGCGCGTGAGCGGCTCATGATCGTCGTTCCACTCGCGCTCGGCCTGATCTTCATCTTGCTGTTCGCCACGTTCAACTCGCTGCGCCAGGCCGTGCTGGTGTTCACCGGCGTCCCGCTGGCCCTCACCGGGGGCGTGCTGGCGCTCTGGCTGCGCGACATCCCATTCTCGATCTCCGCCGGCGTGGGCTTCATCGCCCTGTCCGGCGTGGCGGTGCTGAACGGCCTGGTAATGGTGACGTTCATCAACCAGCTCCGGCGCGAAGGACTGCCGGTACACGAGGCCGTTACGCAGGGCAGCCTCACCCGCCTGCGACCCGTGCTGATGACTGCGCTGGTCGCCTCGCTGGGCTTCGTGCCGATGGCGATCGCCACGGGGACGGGTGCGGAGGTCCAGCGCCCGCTCGCCACGGTCGTCATCGGCGGGATCATCAGCAGCACGCTGCTCACGCTGGTCGTACTACCCGCCATATACGGGTGGTTTGACCGGAGGGATGTTGATGCGCAGCCAACGGCTACCGCGTGAAGACGCGCCGGCGAGTCGAGCAAACGCCCGAAGCCGCGCGTGCGGCTGCAACGCGAAGGCCCGCCAGATGCGGTGCACCGCGCTGCGCGACAAGCCGCTGGCGGCGTTGCTGAAGCAGGCGGGTTACAGCCTGCAATCCACGCGCAAGACACGCGCAGGCCTGTCGCACCCCGACCGCAACGCCCAGTTCGAGCACAGCGCTGCGCAGGTCCGGCAGTTTCAGCGTCGCGGCCAACCGGTGGTGTCGGTGCGAACTACATTGCCCGCTGGAACGGCAGCGCCTGGCAGCCGCTGGGGTCGGGGATGGGCGGTACCTCCCCGTCCGTTTCCACCCTGACGGTCTACAACGGCGAGCTGCTACCCGGACGGCTCGTGCGACGCTCTGCCGCAGGGTGCCTGTACGGAGATTTGGCACGGCGACTGGTCGAGCTGCGATCCGAATCCTCGTCCGCCGCCGTAAGACGCGGCCGGGCAGCCACAAATAATCACCGAGGCACAGGGACACAGAGAGAAACTCCTTATATTCTCTGCGCCTCCGTGCCTCTGCGGTGAATCGTGTTGGATGGTTTTCGATTCAGAGTGGTATGCGGCTGCGGCGCTGCCCGGCGTGGCGTGATCGAGACGCCGCATGGGGCGATCGACACGCCGGTGTTTATGCCGGTGGGGACACGGGCAGCCGTGAAGGGGCTGACGCCGGACCAAATCGCGGGGACCGGTACGCAGATTCTGCTCGCCAATACGTACCATCTGATGCTGCGGCCGGGGGCGGACGCGGTGGCCCGGCTCGGCGGTCTACACAAGTTCATGTCCTGGCCCGGGCCAATCCTCACGGACAGCGGCGGGTTCCAGGTGTTCTCGCTGGCCGAGCTGCGACGCATCGACGACGACGGCGTGGATTTTCAGTCGCACGTTGACGGGGCGCTCGTGCGGCTGACGCCCGAAGCCGCGATCGAGATTCAAAACCAGCTCGGGGCGGACATCATCATGGCTTTCGACGAGTGCCCGCCGTTGCCGTCGGACCCGG
>JAGVEP010000257.1 GCA_020058145.1 Phycisphaerae bacterium
GAGGAGGCCGGGCCGGGGAAGGCCCCCAGCCGCGCGCCGCCCGACGCGCGGGACGTGAAACCCGCCGAAGCCAAGGAGAAGGCGAAGCCGAAGGAGGCCGACGCCGGCGACAGCTTCACTTTCGCCGCGAGCAGCTACTACGTCGTCGTGCAGCACTTTCGCATTCGCGACCGTGACCGCGCCGTTGCGGCCAAGGAGTTCCTGCGGTCGAAGGGCGTCGAATGCGTGATCCGCCCCGGCGGCGGCGATCTCGAACTCGTCGCAACCGAAGCCTTTACTTCCGAACCCGCGGCGCACGAGCTCGTCAAGCGTGTTCTCGGCCTCGGCAAGGAATACTGGAACAGCGGCGGCGGGTATGAATTTACCGGCGCGAAGGCGCGGAAGTTCTGAGCGTACGGCCTCAGAATCGCGGCTACATATTCTGTCCGAGCCGCGAGCGCAAGCTCGCGGACGCTCGTTCGTGGACCCGCACCGCTCGCTCGCGCGAGCGGCTCGGATAGGTACTTCCGCCGTTGAGTAGCGCGCATGACCCGCCTGGACCAGTTGCAGAAGCTCGCCGCCGTGCAGCCGGACGATCCGCTGATCCACTATGGCATCGGGCTCGAATACGCCAACCAGGAGCGCTGGGCGGAGGCCCTGGCGGCGCTGGAACAGACCCTGAAAATCGACCCACAGTACGTCGCGGCGTTCTTCCAGAAGGCCCGCGCCGAACTCAAGCTCAACCGCCGGGCTGACGCGGTTGCGACTCTGACCGCCGGCGTCAGCCAGGCTGAGCAGCGCGGCGATCGGCACAGCGCCGACGAAATGCGCAAGATGTTGGAGACGTTAACGTGAATCCGCTGCACATCGCCATCGCGGGCTGCACGGGACGCATGGGCCGGACGCTGATGCAGTTCGCGGCGGCCGACCCCGCGTTTCAGGTCGTGGCGGCGACCACGGTGCCGCAAGATCCGCGGATCGGGCAGGATGCGGGCCCAATGGCCGGACTGGACCCGCTCGGCGTGCTCGTCGCGACGGACGTAACGGCCGCGTGCGACGCTCTGATCGAATTCACTCTGCCGGCCGGCTGCCAACACTGGGCGCAGTGGTGTGCTGAGCACGGCGTGCCACTGGTCAGCGGCACAACCGGCCTCGACGCCGCGCAGCAAGCCACTCTCCGCCAGGCGGCCGAAAAAGTGCCGGTGGTATGGGCGCCGAACATGAGCGTGGGCATCAACCTGTTGCTCGGGCTCGTCGCCGAGCTGGCGGCGAAGCTGGAGGAATCCTGGGACATTGAAATCTGCGAGACCCACCATCGACAGAAAGTCGACGCGCCGAGCGGCACGGCCCGCGCGCTGCTCGACGCCGCTTGTGCGGGGCGAAATCGGGCCGCTGCGGAGGTTGGCGCGTATGGCCGCTCCGGCGAGTGCGGCCCGCGCCCGCGCGGTCAAATCGGCGTACACGCACTGCGGATGGGCGCGATCGTCGGTGAGCACGAAGTGCATTTCACGAGCGCCTCCGAATCGCTCACCCTGCGCCACCGCGCGTTCTCCCGTGACACGTTCGCCGCCGGCGCGCTGCGCGCCGCACGCTGGCTTCAGCAGCGCCCGCCGGGTCTGTACACCATGCGGGACGTCCTCTGTGCCTAAACGTCCGGCCTGTTTCCCAGCGGTTATAGGGTGCAGGCATATCGGCAGGCCGGGCGGCGCGTCCGGAAACCGCAGCCGGTTCCTGGAAAAGGCGCCGGTCTCGCCGCTCGAGTGCTCGATTCTGGGCTCGCCGGCCCGCTCCAGCGCGCGCCGCGGACATACAGCGGTGGGGTTAACCCGCGGCCAAGTCCAACCGAAGCTGGTAGAGCCGGTCACCCGACTGGTTCGCGCCGGCAGGTGAGTGTCAGGTAGTGGACAGAAAGCTGCCAGAATCGATTCTACGAGCGCGGTCCGTACCGCAGGTAGCCCCGGCGAAAGAGACCGCTATGGCACAGGTACGCTACTGCGAGCGTCGTAGCCACATCCGCGTGCCTGCGTCCGGACACGCCCGCTGGCAATCCGGAACACACCACGGCTACTGCGAGTTACTGGACGTGTCGCCCGGCGGCGTGGGGTTGCGAATGCCGGCACGACGGGCGCTGCAACTCGGGCCGCTGATCAGCATCGAAGTCGATCTCACCCCTGGACGACGTTGGCGCCTCGCGAAGGACGCCCGCGTCGTTCGCCGCATCCCCGCTCAGGACGGAACGTGCGCGGTGGGGGTGCAATTCTCCGCCGCCCCGAGCTGAAGCTGCCCAGTCAGCGCCGCGACGTGCGGCAAACCGCGCGCGGTGAGGTACTCCGCCAGCCCGGCCGCAATCTTCAGCGGCGCGGTCGGATCGACGAAGAGCGTCGTGCCCACCGCGACCGCCGCTGCCCCCGCGAGCAGGAATTCGACGGCATCGGCCGCGTTCTGAATCCCGCCCATGCCGATGATCGGGATGCCCGCCGGTCGCGCTACTTCCCGATACACGCGGTGCACGTTGTAGAGCGCGAGCGGCTTGATCGCTGGACCGCTCAACCCCCCCGTCACGTTTGCCAGCCGCGGTCGCCAGGTGTCGGGGTCGATGCTGAGCCCCACGTACGTGTTGACCAAACTGAGTATCTGAGCGCCGCCATCCACCGCCGCGCGCGCCAGTTCGGCAATGTCGGTGACATTCGGCGAGAGCTTGACGACCAGCTTGGCGCGCCGCAGCTCTTTCCGCACCGCCGCGACCACTTGTCGCAGCCGCACGGGGTTTGTGCCGAAGCTCAACCCGTCCGCGACGTTGGGGCACGAGACGTTCAGCTCGATGCCGGCGATGCAAGCGTGTTCATCGAGGGCTGCGGCGACCGCGACGTAGTCCTCCACGCGCTGCCCGGCGACATTGACGAGTACGACGGTGGGCATCGTCCGAATGAACGGCAGTTTCTCCACCAGGAATCGCTGCAGGCCGACATTCGCGAGCCCGATCGCGTTCAGCAGGCCGGCGCGGACCTCGACCACGCGCTGCGGGTCGTTACCGGGCCGTTCCTCCAGCGTCACGCTCTTGGTGGTAAACCCGCCGAGTCGCCGATAATCCAGCAAGTCGGCCAGTTCCGGACCGTAGCCGCAGGTCCCGGACGCGGTGAGCACGGGGTTTCGCAGGTCCAGTCCGCCCAGATTGACCCGCAAGCGCGGATCGGGCGTCGGATCGGAGGACACGTCCATAACGGCCAGCATCACGGGGCGTAGCGGCGCTGTCAACGCCCGACCCGGCGTAACCGTTTCCGGCGAGGAGTTATCGACCTTCTTGCGCGGCCCCGCCTGGTCACGCCGAGCTGAGTTCCAGCCGATGACATAGCCAGTTGAAGCGTTCACGCGTGTGAACGCGTACGCCACGCGCGTTCTCTGCGATGGCTCGGTGATATGAAGCAAGTCGAACCCCTGTACAACTGGCTCGCCACACTCGAGGATGCGGAGGCCGACCACATTCTCGCCGCAGGGCTCGAGCACGCCGATGCGTCTTTCGTAGCGCGGATCATTACCACGCTCCTGGGCCGAAAAACCGAACTGGCCTGGAAGGGGCTGGCGTCCAATTACGACCGGCTCGACGACGCGGCTCGCGCGCAGTTGCTCGCCAGCGACGAGGCTTTGCTCCGGGCCGGCGTGGCCGCCGCCCTGAAAAGTGAGACGCCGCGCCACCGTCAGAACGCCTTGGCGCTCTTGACGGAACATCAGCAACCACAGCTTGCCCATCTGGCCAGTGATGCGCTGCGCGATGTGCTGCCCGCGATCCGCGAAACGGCCGCTCAGATCATCCGCGCCAGCGCGGAGAGGATTCTGGCGCCCAGCGCTGCGGCCGACGGTGGGACACCGGGTGCGCCGCTCGCGCCTGAGGTGCGGACGATCGTGATCGAGGCGCTGCGCGCCGGGCTGCACAGCTTTGACGTGCACTTTCGACTGGAGATCCTCGAGGCGAGCCTGTGGTTTGCGAAGGACCTGCGGGAGACGCTCTGGAACGTGCTCGGCACGCGGCGATCGCACGCGGCGTACGCGGTCACCGAGCAATTGCCGGCCTGGGACCATCCGCGCCTGGCGAGCTTCGTCCTGATTGCACTTGGGTGGCCAAGCTGGCGCTGGTCAGCCCAGGAGGTCTTGGACCGCTGGAGCACCCGCGAACAGCTTCTCGCGATCCTGCGGAATTCGGACCTGCTGGCCGATCCGCAAGTGCGCGACAGCCTGCACGTGTTGAGGTCACCGGCGTGGTTGGCGGCGGCGGGTTCCGACTTGGCTGAGCTTACGCCCGAGGATCGAGCTCTGGTACCGCAATGGTTGTGCCATCTGGGGTATAGCGACGAGGACCGCGTGCGCGTGTTGGCCCGGTGGCGCCTGTCGCGCTACCCGGAAGTTCAGCGGGCGGCGATCTACGCGCTGGCGAAGTTGGAGAACAGAGAGGCCCTGCGCATTCTGGCGGACGTCGCCGTGCGCCCGGGGCCGATGATGCAGTTTGCCCGCTGGGTGCTGGCCGGACGGCGGGCGACGGCCGTGGCGAACAAGGGCGCCGCCGCGGCCAGCGCAGCCGAAAACGCGAAGAGTACGAGCGAGGTGGACGCATGGGCGAAATCCTGACCGTGCTGCCGCTCTTGGCGCAGACGAGCGAAATGGAAGCGCTCAAAGGCGTGCGCGAGGGGTTCGTCCAGCAGGCGTTCGATTCCAATATCCTGGGCATTCTGGCGACTGCCGCCGGTTTGTGCGTGTTGGCCTTCGTCCTGGATCGGCTGTGGCGCCGCCGCCAGCGTCGGGACGAGCCGAAACACGTGGATTACCTGACCACGGCGGGACGCCTGCTGGGCCTCAGCCTTGCGGAAGTCGAGTTATTGCGCAGCGTCGGTGTGCGGGCACGCCTGGCGCACCCGCCGGCCATGCTGCTCTCGCCCGGCAATCTGCGCCATGCCCTGCTCGCGGCCCAACGCTCGGGTGAGGACGCCAAACTGACGGAGCGCGTTGGCCACCTGTCCCGGCGGATTTTTGGGGCCTAGCCGGCGGAAACGCACGGCGGGCGGGGCGGCCAATCCAAGATCCGAAATCCAAAATCCCGAATCACGCGCCGCCGGGGTTATCATCCCCTACGAACATCCGTGGGAACCGGCCAGCTTGCCGGGCGTCTAAGCGAGTACACCGATCGTCGTGAGTCGTTCTACGCACGAGCCTGAACCAACCGACGTAGAGCTGGTTCGCCGTGCGCAACTTGGCGCCGCGGCGGCGTTCACTGAGCTCGTTGCGCGCTACCAGGACCGCGTGTTCAATACGTGTTATCGGATGTGCCACCATCACGCCGACGCGGCCGACCTCACGCAGGCGACGTTCCTGCGGGCGCTCGAAGCCCTGCCCACGTTCGAGAACCGGGCGCGCTTCTTCACCTGGCTGTTTCGCATCGCCGTCAATCTGACCCTCTCGCAGCGGCGGCAACACGTGCGGCGGGCGAGTGTATCGCTCGACCAATCCGCCCAGGAGGAAGGCCGCGGGTTGGCCGTCGTCGCGCACGAGCAGGACGCCGCCAGCACGGCCGAGCAACGCGAATTGCACGAACGCGTGGGCCGGGCCCTCGCGCAGCTCGACGAGGAGTTTCGTGTCGCGGTGATTTTGAAGGATATTGAGGACCTCGATTATGCGACGATCGCGGAGATACTCGCGGTGCCGATCGGAACGGTGAAAAGCAGGATTCACCGCGGCCGACAGGCGCTCCGTGAGCTGCTTCGCGACGAGAGGACGTCCGTTGCCCGATCATGACTACGAGAGTCTGAAGGCCGACCTGTCGGCGTACCTCGACGGCGAGCTGGATGCGGCCCGCACGGCGGAGGTGCAACGCTACCTGGAGGAATCCGAGGAGGCGCGCCGGGTGCTGGCGGAGCTGACCGCGATAGCGGATGGGCTGCGAACTCTGCCGCGCGCGCGTGCCTCGGCGGAGCTGGCCGCGACGCTCCGCCGCGAAGTCGAGCAGCGGCTCCAGCCGCAGCGTCCAGCGACCGTGCGAACCCTGCGGCTATTTTTCGGCCTCAGCGCGGTGGCGGCGGCTCTGATCGGCGGCATGTGGATCAGTTGGCGCGTCTTGGTACCAGCCCCGGCGCGGGAGCCGTCGTTGGCGCCGCGCATTGCGGCCATGCCGACACCTGAACAGCACCCGGCGCCCACGGGGGCCGAGGCCCCGCACACCGAAGTGGAGCTCGTGGAGACACCGGTCGCCGCGTCTGAGCTACCGGTAATTGTCGCGACCACACCGCCCGTGGTTGAAAGCGCGCCGCCGGTCGAGACCGACGCCACGGTCGGGGCGAACCTTGTGCTGACGCCTGCCGGAGAGGCGGAATATGCCGTCGCGACCGCGCTGCTGACACAGTGGACCGAGCAAGGGGCGGTCCAGCGCGTTTCAACGGCCGGAGCACTCGAACAGGTGTATCTGATGTCGCGAGCCGAGTTCCCGAGGAGGATGGAACTGCTCGGCGACGCGCTCGGAACGGCCGGCACGTTCGAGGCCACGGTCAACTTAAAAGCCTCACTGCTGCCTGCGGACGAAGCGCAAGACAACGTGGCCCCGCTGGCGCCTCCGACACCCGGCAAGGGTCCCCCAGCTAAGACGCGGAAAGCAGAACCGAAAAAGACCCAGCCGGCCCCCGCGGCAGCAGCACCCCCCAGCGCGCGCGGCGAATCCGCGGCCGGCCGGGCC
>JAGVEP010000216.1 GCA_020058145.1 Phycisphaerae bacterium
GGCCGACTCGCCGCCCCCGTGGCCATGTTGCCGAGTCGGCGGCGCGGGCGCGCCTCGCAGGTCTTCGTGGTTGGCCGCGAAGATCAGTTTTTCACCGCTGGGGTGGAAGAACGAGCACGTTGTCGCGCCGACGCCGCTGCTGACCAGCTTCAAACCGCTGCCGTCGACGTTGATCACGTAAATCTGGTACTCCTCCTTGCCCGCCGGATAGGCCTGGAAGGAGACGCGTTTGCCATCGGGGGAGAAATACGCCTCGCCGGCACGCGCCAGGCCCATCTCCGCCGTCGTCAATTGCCGCACGTTGCGAAACCAGCGGGCTTCGGGGTTGGCCGGCTGAGTCGCAGCCGGTTGCGCGCTGGCGAAGTTTGCGGCGACGCCGAGCCATACGATGATCGACAGCATCCGCGAGTGTCTCATAATCGGCTCTTTCCTGTACGTTTGGGTGCCAAGCCCGGGCGGCTCACCCGTACGAATATCATGCGAGCCAAACGGCTGGCTGGCAAGCCCCCGGAGAAGTCGCCGCACGCGCCTACAATCTGGCGTGCTCAGGCGGAGCTTTCGACCACTCGCGCTTAGGAGTTTCATCATCATGCGCTCAGTAACCCTGTTTATCGTGTTCGCTGCCCTCGGCTGCAACCTGTTACCCAGCCCTCCGGCGGAAGCCGATACCGCTTTGACGACCGTCCGCGTCGCGAGCGGCCTATCGAATCCGCTCTTCGTCACTGCCCCGCCCGGCGACACGCACCGCGCTTTCCTCGTGGAACAACGCCAAGGCACTCAGGGCCGCGTCAAGGTCCTCAATTTCGATACCGGAACCGTCAACGCCACGCCCTTTCTCACCGTAAGTGGCGTCAGCACCGGCGACGAGCAGGGCCTGCTCGGACTCGCGTTCCATCCGGACTATTTCAGCAACGGCTACTTCTACGTCAATTTCACGAACACCGCGGGCACGACCATCATCCGCCGCTACACGGCGTCGAGCGATCCCGACGTGGCCGATCCGAATAGCGCCTCTCCGATCCTCTCGATTCCCCAGCCATATTCGAACCACAATGGCGGCTGGATCGCCTTCGGATCCGACAACTACCTCTACATCGGCATGGGTGACGGCGGCAGCGGCGGAGACCCGCAAAACCACGCCCAGAACGTCAACGACCTCCTCGGCAAGTTGCTGCGCCTCGACGTGAATGGCGACGACTTCCCGACCGATCCCAATACGAATTACGCGATTCCGCCTACCAACCCGTTCGTCGGCCTCAATGGCCGCGACGAAGTCTGGGCCTATGGCCTGCGCAATCCCTGGCGGTGCAGCTTCGACCGCCTCACCAGCGCCCTGTACATCGGCGACGTCGGCCAGAATGCCTGGGAGGAAATCGACTACCAACCGCACGCCAGCCTCGGCGGTCAGAACTACGGCTGGCGCTGCTACGAGGGCAACCACGCCTACAACACGAGTGGCTGCAACGCGCCCGGCACCATGGTGTTCCCGATCTACGAGTACGGTCACAGCCTGGGCTGCTCGATCACCGGCGGGTACGTCTATCGCGGCAGCCAAATCTGCGACTTGCGCGGCACGTACTTCTTCGCCGACTACTGCAGCGATCAAATCTGGTCCTTCCGCTTCAACGGGGTCAACGTCACGGATTTCCGCGACCGCACGACAGAGCTGCATCCCGCCGGCGGCTTGAACATCGATAGCATCACCTCGTTCGGCGAGGATGCGGCGGGCGAGTTCTACATCTGCGACCGCGGCGGCGAGGTCTTCAAGATCGTCCCCGCCGGCCCCCACAAGGGCGACCTCAATAACGACGGCGTGGTCGATTTCGACGACGTGAATGCGTTCGTCCTGGCGCTGGTTGATCCCGCGGGCTATCAGATCATGTACGGCTACCCGGCCACCCAGGCGGGCGACCTCAACTGCGATGGCGTCGTCGACTTCGAGGATATCTCGCCCTTTGTTGAACTGCTGAGTTCGTGACGTCGACGGTCCGACGGAACCGCCGCCGTTTTTCGGGATCGGTTCCGATCGCGTTATTCCCCTTGGCCCGGCCTGGCCGATCTCGTAACATATCTGCGTAAGCCCATGTTCGCCGGGCCCGTCGACCCGACTACGCCAAGTCGTGTCGGAGCGGCTGGCAGCCCGATACCGTATCTTCACTGTCGTTCGGGTCCCCAAACCCGACGCCGCCCCAAGGAGAGCAACCGTGAACGCTTACAGATTACGCCTGGCGCCGATGGGGGCGCTGGCGGTCGCTGTGGGTGCGGCCTTTGCCGCCCCGCCGACCGCCTCGTTTCTCACCCCTAGCCTGTACGGGCCGCAGGTCGGCCAGACGCTGACGCTGCACTTCGACGCCGGCGCGGCCAAAGATGCCCGACCGGTGCCCTGGCCGACCGACGAGATCGACTGGTTCTTCGTCCGCGGCGGAGGCGAGCAGGAAAACCGCGCCGAAACTCGACCTGATCGCGCGGCCGACAACTTTATCTCGCTGAGCCTCGTGCATCCCAGCGCGACGGTCATCGGCACGAACCGCAGCGTCATTCTGAAGGACGTCTCGGGCGCCGAGCTGCGGACCTTCTGTGAACAGAACATGGGAGCGCTCCCGGAAGCCGTAAGTAAGCTGGCGGTGGACCGCAAGGTGCGCGTCCGCCACGTTTCGTCGGCCAAGCTGATGGTGCGCGCCCCCAGTGCTGGCCAGCCCGAGCCTTCCGCGATCGCCAACCGCCGCACGGGTCAGAAGGTCGAGATTCGCCCCCTGTGCGACCCGACAGTCTTGCGTGTGGGCAGCGACCTACCCGTCTTCGTTTACGTAGATGGCGTCAAACAGCCGGGGGCGAAAGTACAGGCGACGTCCGTGGCGACTGGTCAGACGCAGACCTTCCGGGCCGACGCCGAGGGCTCCGGGCATTTCCGGATCGCGGACGCGGGTGTGTGGCGCGTGGAGTTCCATCAGGCGCAGCCGCTGACGGAGGACACGTCCGCCGATTGGGTGGTCTATACCGGGACGCTGAGCTTCGAGGTGAAAGGAGGTGGGCAATGAAGCGCGCGAAGCCTACAACTCACCTCAGCGTCCACGGGACGATTCTGCTGTCGGCCTTTCTGCTGGTGGCAACCGCTGTGGCGACGGACTGGCAGGAACTCGGCCCGGCTCCCGTGGTGGATGGGCCCTATACCGGCCGCGTTTCCGCGATTGCGTGCCATCCGGTCGATCCCAACCGCTACTACGTTGCCGGAGCCGACGGCGGTGTCTGGCGGACCACCGACGGCGGTACGACGTGGACGCCGCTGACGAACGACATGCCCACCACGGCCATGGGCGCCTTGGCGCTCGATCCCACCAATCCCAACATCATCTATGCCGGTACCGGCGAAGCCAACTACGCCAACCATAGTCGTTACGGCGTCGGACTATACAAGTCTACCGATGGCGGCAATTCCTGGATGCAATTCGCCGCGACCACCTTCGGTGGCCGGACGTTTTCGAAAATCGTGATCAACCCACAGAATCCGCAGCGACTCTACGCCGCGGTTGCCCGCGCCGGCGGCTTCCCTGGAGGTACTCTGCCCGCTGCCAAAGGCCATCCAGACCGCAACGGTCCCGTCGGCATCTTTCGGTCCGATGACGGCGGCGACACGTGGACGCAATTGCTCACCGGCCTGCCCAATCAGGCCGCCACGGACGTCGCGCTGCACTCCACGGACCCGAACATCCTCTACGCCGCCATCGGCCACCCCTTCGGCGCCACCGAGAACGGCATTTACAAGACGACCAATGGCGGGGACAGTTGGACCAAGCTCGCCGGCGGCCTGCCCACCGCCAGCGTCGGCCGTATCAGCCTCGCCCTCGCCCCCAGCCAGCCTGCGCGGGTCTATACTCTGATTACCCACACCTCCGATAGCGCCGGCGGCGGTGCTTCCACGCTCGGCGGCTACCGCACGGACAACAACGGCACCACCTGGACGGCGCTCGGCTCGCTCAGCGGCCTGCAGTCCAGCTATGGCTGGTTTCTTTCCGTCGTGTCGGTCAAACCCAATGATCCCAACACTGTAATCATGGGCGGACTTGACTTGGTGCGTTCGACGAATGCCGGCGCGAGCTGGACGTACATCACACCGCCCCATGTAGACATGCACGCCCTCGCTTGGGACGCCAGCGGGCGGCTGGTGTGCGGCGATGACGGCGGGGTACACCGCAGCCCGAACGTGGGCACAAGCTGGACGTCGCACAACTCGTTCGGCATTATCCAGTTCTACGCCGGCCTGTCGACGCATCCCAGCAACGTCAACTACATGATCGGTGGTTTCCAGGACAACGGCTCCAATCGCCGTAGCGACCTCACCAAGAACTGGACGCAGCTCTTCGGCGGGGACGGCGGCTGGACGCAAATCGACCAGGTTAGCCCGCTGCGCATGTTCGTTGAATACCAGGGCACCGGGAACCTCTACCTTTCCACGAACGGCGGCAGTATCTTCAACTACGCCGGTAGTGGCATCAACTCCGGCGACCGTAACTGTTTCCTGCCGCCTTACCTGATCGATCCCACCAACTCCAACAAAGTGCTCTACGCGACGCACCGCGTCTACCGCAGCACCAATGGCGGCACGAGTTGGACCGCGGTGTCGCCGGACCTGACCGGCGGCGGCATCGCAGCCATCCGCGCTCTCGCCCAGTCGCCCTCCGATCCGAACTTCGTCTACGCCGCCACCAATGATGGTCGCATTCAACGCTCCACCAACGGCGGTACCAGCTTTACGCTCGTCGCCACGGGCATCCCCGGCTGGCCGCGCGTGACCCGCGAGCTGTTCGTCGACCCGACCAGTCCGCTGACGGTCTACCTCGCGGTCGCAAATTTCGGCCAGTCGCAGATTCAACGCAGTCTCGACGGTGGCCAAACCTGGACACCGCTCGATGCGACCTTCCCGGACATACCGGTCAACGTAGTCGCCGCCGACGCGCGCGGCGTCTGGCCGGTCATCTACGCGGGTGCCGACGACGGCCTGTACCGTTCGATCGACGACGGCGCCACCTGGCACCGCTACGGTCATGGCCTACCGAATGCACCCGTCATTGACTTGCGCCTCGAAGCCCAAGCACCCCGTCGCCGGCTGATCGCGTGTACACAGGGCCGCGGAGCCTGGAGCATCGCGGTTTGCATCCCCGGCGACATGAACGACGACGAAATTGTAGATTTCGACGACATCAGCGCATTTGTTCTCGGGTTGTCCGATCCGGCGGCGTATCATCAATTGTACCCACAGCTTGATCCCGGCCTGTCGGGCGACACAAACGGCGACGGACTTCTGGACTTCGACGACATCAATGGCTTCGTCGCGCTTCTGAGTGGCTAATGTAGCGCCGCAGGATTGCCGTTACGTACTCTGTCCGGAGAGCCGCGCCAGTTCGCGGTCGATCGGCCCACAGAGCTGCTGGGGCGGAAGCGCAGCAGGCCTTTCAGTGCGGCACCTCCGGTGCCCCGGACACCCGCAGCGGCTGCGGCATTCCGTACGTCAGCGTTCGCCAGACCCATTCCATTGGCCCGAACCGGAACCGCCGCAGCCACCAGACGCTCAACGGCACCTGGAGCGCGTAGAGAACGAGCGCCAACGGCACGTACACCGCCGGCCCCACGCGCCCGAACAGGCCGAGACCATAGCTGTAAAAAACGGTCGTGCAGATCAAGGTCTGGAGCAGGTAGTTCGTCAGTGCCATGCGGCCGACCGCCGCCAGCGGCCGCAGCCGCTCCCGCCAGCGCTCGGTCCGAAGCAGCAGCACTAGCCCGGCCGCGTACCCGAAGCCCAGCAGCGGTGTGCCGATACACAGCGCCACGTACACCAGCCAGCCCGCCGGGCTGGGTTCCGCCAAGGTGGTGAATTCCCGGCCCACCGCATGCCCGACGTTCAAAATCAGGCCGAGCGGCAGCCCGAAGTACACCAGCCCGCGCAGCAGCCGCAGATGCGCCTCCGGCTCGTGCAGGATCCGCCGCCGGCCCACGTACAGGCCCAGCAGGAACATGCTGAGCACCGCCGGCCCGATCATCACGTACCCTACGCTGATTTCGGCCAGGTCGATCAGGCGTTGCTGGAAAATCTCCGACCAGGAGCCGTGCGCATACACCTCGACCGCCGCGGCGGCAATTCGCCGGAACTCCGCCGCCTGACCCTCGAACTCGCGCGCGATCTCCGCTGCTGCGAACCGCCGGCCTAGTTCCACGGCAACAGCCACGGCCCCCATGATCAAAACTGGCAACAGATAGATGATACCGGACCAAATCAGCACGGTTCTGTCACGCCGTCTTCGAAACGGCAGCAGCAGGAAACCCAGAAGGGCGTAGGCCGTGAGAATATCGCCGTACCACAGGCAGAGCGCATGCGCCAACCCGATGCCTAGCAGCACGAGCAGCCGGCGTACATAGTACCCCGCGAAGCCCCGGCCGCGCTCGGCCGCGCGCTGCATCTGGATCGACATCCCCACCCCAAAGAGCAGGGAAAAGAGGAGATAGAATTTGCCTTCGGCCAGGGTGCGCACGCCGAACTCGGCGATGCGGTCGGGCAGGGCCGTCCACCACGGCGTTTCCAGCAGGATCGCGTGGAACGGCGCCGCGAAAAACCCCATGTTTACGAGCAGGACCCCGAGCAGCGCAAACCCGCGCACAACATCGACGGCCAGCACACGCTGCTCGGGGTCCAAAGGCCCCAACCTGACGGGTCGGTTGAGCAAAACAGCGTGGTCCGCGTCCATCACAGGTCCTCCGCGATTTCCCTTTGGTATTCGTGCATTCGACCGAGACTATTCGTCTTGCGCCCGCGGGTGACGTCGGAGTGCGCCCGGCCACACCCGGACCGACATTTCCCAGATGGCTTCGCCCGGCTCGGCACCTGGTTGTCCACAAAGTCCTGGCAGCTCCGCCGCGTCGCGGCCGTTGTCGAACCTCACGACTTGACTGGCGGGCCGACGCAGGTTCGTGACGGTGAATCCCACGCGGGGGAACAACTCGGTCTGGTGCCACGCAATCTTCAGCGATCGCCCGCCGCGGCCGGTCCCACGTCTTGCCAAGCCCGAGGGCAGACCGGGTATTCTAGCTAGCCGCGCGGCGCAGCTCGAAGATGCGCCCCGCCGTCGCTGCGTTGGGTAGCCACGGCGCCGCAGCCGGCGCAGCATGGTGCGCGCTACGGATGTGAACATCGAGCCCGGCCGCGCGCGCTTCCGCCGCGAATGTGTCCGCGGTCGAGCGCTGCGCGTCGCTAACCAGCGCCACGCCGCCGGGGGCGAGGTGTGTCCGGATGAACTGCGCGATCGGCCGCAGGTTTCGTGCCTCGTACAGTACGTCCGCCGCGAGGATGCGGTCCGGTCGCAGGTCGTCGTATTCGAGCCGCCAGTCGATAGAGCGGGTTTCGGGCTCGGGCAGGCCGTTGCGTGTGGCGCTGGCCCGCGCAAACGCCAGGGCGTCCTCGTCGTAGTCCGAGAGAATCACCCGGTAACCGAGCTGCAGCGCTACCAGCCCCACCAGCCCCAGGCCACAGCCCAGCTCGAGTACCGTGGGCGGATTGGGATGGCGCGGTGCGAACGGCCACATGGCGATATTCTCTGCAAGAAGCAGCGCCGCCGGCCACAGTGTGGCCCAATAGGGCAAGTATTCGTCGTGCTCGAACCGCGCGGCGACGCGCGGGTTGTCGAGCAGGTCGTCCGGGGCGACGGGCATGAGCAGCTCGAAGGTACGTCCGCTCAGCGTGATGGGTTCCCAGTGAACGCGGTAACCGCGGAATTCGTCCATGCTGGTCGCACCGTTTTGGAACTCTGCGCGCCGGGGTATCATGGGCCGCTGGCGGTGCGCACGCCATGCCCGACGCTCGGGCCGTGCGGGCGCCGACGGTCGCGTGCATCGTTGTGGTCCTCCGCGGACAGCATCGCATGGCTGCAGATCCGGTGAATCGCGCCGCAGGCACTCCGCCGCTTCGCCTGACGCCCTTCCGCGCGGAATGGGCCGGGCTAGTCGTTTCGTGGGTGCGCGATGCGCAGGAGGCGTACTGGCTGGCACCGAAGACGCCTCCGCCACTGACCGCGACCCATGTCCTGCGCTGGCACGAGCCCGGACATAACCCGTTTGCGCTGCTGGCGGCACCCGGCGAGCCGCCGGTCGGCTACGCCGAGTTGAACACCCTCGTGCGCACGCGCCGCCAGTACTGGATCGGGCATTTGATCGTCGATCCAGACCGGCGCGGTCGCGGCCTCGGTAGCACGTTCACGCAACTCCTGCTGGACGAGGCCTTCGAGGAGCGCGGGGCACAGCGTGTCAGCCTGGTGGTTTTCCCCGAGAATGCGGCGGCCAGCGCGTGCTATCGGGCCGCCGGTCTGCGTGAGGACGGGCACGAATGGCACACGTTTCCGGCTTATGGCACGCGGGCCTGTCTGGTGCGGTGGGCGCGAAGCCGCGTCTAGGAACTCTAGTATCGGCCCACCGCCGGCCGGTTCGTGGGCAGCGGGGCGACGTTTCACGTGAAACGTCGCGAAGCCATGTGTGTATTTGGGGGTTCACTCAACGCACGACCGTCAGGTGGCCGGCAGAAAGACGCCGGCTTCATACCCAACCGAATTGTACGGATCGTGGCCTTCCGTCACTTCGCACTCCGCGCTGCTGGTATGACGTAGCTCCTGATACCGCGTCATGCCAAGCTCGCGCATCGCCGCCACGAGCGCAGCGACGGCACCGGGGCCACATGCGTTCCGATGAATGGCGGACTCGTGGACAAGTTCTTCGGCGTCTAAACGTTCCAGCAGCGCGATGAAGCGCCGATCGTTGACCTCTTTCGCCCACCGAATGCCAGGATTCCCGCGGCCATGAGGCTCGAAGGCGAACGCGGGGCCATAGTGTGTCAGGTCAGTCGAGCCAAGGAATCCAACCCGCTTGCCAGAGCTTCTGACCCGCTCCGCACAGAACCGGCCAACTTCGGCGGCATCCGGGCCAGGCCTGACGTTGACGGGTACGATTCGGACGTCCGGAAGCGCGCATTTCAGAAGTGCTAACTGAACTTCTATCGAATGCTCATGCCGGTGAGCCGCCGGGGCGTCCACGATCCACGGTAACCCGGTGAAGCTGTGCGCGAGTTCAGCGTCAATTAACAACCCACCTAACGGCGTGTCCCAGGATCCGCGAGCGTACACGCTTGCGGCGTTGCGATCTGGACCGTGAACGGCGCCAAAGATCACCACCGTCTCCGGTTGGGCGGCGGCAATCGCAGAAATCCCCAGGGCAGCAGTCGAGCCACTGAAGACCCAGCCCGCGTGTGGAACGACGGCGCCGATCGTGGCTGGCGAAGATGCACTGCGCAACAACTCTTCCGCCATCGTCGCACAGGCCTGTGCGTCCCCCGGATAGAAGCGTCCGGCCACCGCCGGGGTACGCTGAGGACCCATTTGGGCTACTCCAAATCGGCTGTGCCTCCCAGCCGTTCTGCGATTTTGTCGAATTCTTCCAGATTTCCATAGCTGACGATCACGCGCCCGGCGTTCTTCCTCTTTCCCGGCGCAACGCGCACGTGCAGACCGATGGCCTTGGTCAGAGCCTCTTCGACGTGTCGAAGCTGCTGCGGGTGTGGAATGTTCGCTTGGCGCTCCGTCCTAGGGGGATCGGTCTCAGCATCTGTCGCCGATCGCACGAGGTCCTCGACCTGTCTGACGGATAGGTTTCGTCTGGCCGCTAGGCGCGCGAGGGCGAGTTGCTGCTTGGGATTCGTGACGCCCGCGAGTGCACGGGCTTGTCCCATGCCGAGCTCGCCTGTGCCGAGCAAGTAGCACACTTCTGGTCTTAACTTCAGCAATCTCAAATAGTTGGAGATGTTGGCGCGGCTCTCGGACAGTCGCCGCGAAAGGTCCTCGATGGTGCCGCCAAAAGAATCCAGGTAATGTTGGTAGGCGGCGGCACGCTCAAGGGGGGCCAAATCTTCGCGTTGGAGGTTCTCGACCAGGGCGACCTCGAGGGCTTGGGAGTCCGACAGTCCGTGGATGACTGCTGGGACGGTCTGAAGCCCGGCGAGCTTCGCCGCGCGCCAGCGACGTTCGCCGGCAACGAGCTGATAGGAGTGGTCGCCGACCGCACGCACTATCACTGGCTGGAGGACTCCGTTTGCGCGGATCGATTCAGCTAGCTGCGCCATAGTTTCCGCGGAAAACGTTGTTCTGGGTTGTCGGGGGTTTGGGGCGAGGCTGTCGATGGGAAGTTCGACGACACGGTACTTGCCGGTTGGTTCGGGCTGGCTACCGTCGGGTTGCGCCGGCAGGTTTGTACCGTGGCTCGGGATGAGGGCGTTTAGTCCCTTGCCGAGGCGAGGGTTCGGTTTGTTCATTTGCGGCTCCTTGCGGCACGGAGCGTAGGACGGTGGTGAGGGCGTGTCAACGGAATCGCGCGACCGGCGTTTCACGTGAAACGGGGCAGCGGGGCGGGCAAAATCCAAACCACACAGGCGCGCCATATGCGATATGGCGAGCTACATAGTAACGGCTATAATAGTACATGACATGTGTGCGCGACGACCAGCATGTCTAGTAGATATATGAATGGCGCACTTCCTAGTTCAAGCCGCGGGCCAGCGCGCGGAAGGCTGCGAGGAGTCGGCGGTGGCGGCGCTTGCGGGCGCCGAAGCCCAGGGCGTCCATCTCCTGTTCGGCCGCGGGGGGGGCGAGACGGTCGACGTGTACACGATAGAGCGCACAAAACAGCAAAGTGCGCTGCTGGCCCAAGCGGCAGTGCACGAGCACCGGCCGGCGGGCACCCGCGGCGCAGAGGTCCAGAAAATGGCGGGCCTGCGCCGGCGTGGGCGGATTCTTGTGATTGCATGGAATCGTAATAAGTTCGACGGCACGCGCCGCGCACACCGCGCGTTCCGCGGCTTCCCACGCGTCGGGATCGTCCCGCTCGCGCTGACCGCGGAGGCTGACGACCGTGCGCAGGCCGAGACGGTCGATGAGCTCGGCGAGTTCGGCGGGCTTGGGCTGGCCGCAGCGGTAGAGCACGCCCTCCGCGACCACGCCGAAGTGGCGCAGGCCGTCGTACGGGGCGCGAAACAGGCGGCGGATGAAGCGCGGGATGATCACCGCGGCAGACTCCTGAGATTCCAGCGTCCGGAGCGTCGAACCACATTATTCCCGAGCGACGCCCCGCGGCACAGAGGCCACCGGCGCAGCAACGGAAAAAAGTGTCCCCGGTGCGCTCCAGCTCTTCGGCCACATCGCGTTCAGCGTCCTTTCGCCTGGCCGAAGAACTCGATGACGCGCGCCTGATAGCCGTCGAAGTCGGCCGTCATGATGTTGCTGTGCGGACCCGGACCGAGCCAGCGGCTTTTGGGCTGTCTGGCCCGGTCGTACAGCAAATCCAGGTTGATTGGCGGGATGATGTAATCGCCCTGGCCGTGGATTAGCAGGACCGGCCGTGGCGATAGCCGTCCAATCGCGTCGCTGGCATCCAGGTTCCACATCGAATGCCCCGCGTGCAGCGACAAGGACGCCAGCACCAACTCGGCGAAGACCGAACCGACGACCGGCACACGGCCGAGGTGTTGCCGGGCGAGCAGCGGCGCACTGGCATAAGCGCTATCGAGCACAACGGCCTCGATCCGCGGATCCTCAGCCGCCGCGCGCACCAGCGCCATGGCCCCCATCGATGAGCCGAGTCCGAAGACGTGGCGGCTGGCTGCGGGCCGCTCGGTTTTCAACCAATCCACGGCCGCCCGTACGTCGGCGGTCTCGAACAAGCCAAAAGTCGAGGTGTGCCCGTCACTGTCACCATGGCCGCGGAAATCGAAAATCAGCGCGCTGTATCCGCGTCCGTAGAAAACACTGAGAAAGTCGGCGAAATTGCCCTTGTTCGCCCCGAGCCCGTGGCAGATGACCACTGCGGAATCACTGCGCTGTTCCCGCAAGAACCAACCCGAGAGGGTCAGTCCATCCGCGGTCCTGAACGTGACCGCCTCAATCGGAAACGTGGCGTAGCCGGCGAAATCGCCGGGATTTCCGATCTTGATACGATGAACCAGCGAACCGAACACCAGCGGTGCGAAAACAAGCGCGGTCAGCGCGACGCGTACTGGCTTGATGCCCGCGGCGATTGTTGCCCACCGCCGTCTCCGGGCACCCGTCACCCGCCGTCGTCCGCCGGCGGCGCGGCTCGCCC
>JAGVEP010000084.1 GCA_020058145.1 Phycisphaerae bacterium
CGCGCCATGGGGCTCGGATGGCGAGCTTTCCGCCACGGTCTTCGCGGCGCGGCTCCTGTCCGAGCCCCACGCGCCAGCGTGGGGTCTTCCGCGGAGCGCGCTGCGCGAACCCCAGGCTCGCGCCTGAGGCTCGGATGGCGAGCTTTCCGCCACAGTCTTGGACTACACCCCCGGACGCGTCCACGGCACTCTCGCCGTAGGTGGACGCCGGTAGACCCGGTATCCTGTTCGGCTCGCGATGCGCAGTGCATCGGCGTGGTGCCCAGGAGGAACGCATGAACTACGAGTGTCGCCAGTTCGTCGCGGTCGGTCTGCTCGCGCTCGTGACGGCCAGCAGCGCCGACGCGGGCGTCGCCGGCTATTACCGTTTTCCGGCCATTCATGCCGAGCGCGTCGTGTTCGCCGCCGAGGGGGACCTGTGGAGCGTTTCCACGGCGGGCGGGCCGGCCATGCGGCTGACGACGCACGCAGGCAGCGAGGCGTTTCCCAGGTTCAGCCCCGACGGGCAATGGCTCGCGTTCAGTGCCGAGTATGCCGGCAACGTCGATGTTTATGTGATGCCGGCCGACGGGGGCGAGCCACGCCGGCTCACGTATCATCCCGGCGCCGAGGAGGTCATTACCTGGCGGCCCGACAGCCGCGCCGTCGTTTTTCGCGCCCAGCACGATTCGCCCAACGGCGAGGACTGGCTGTACGAGGTGCCCCGGGACGGCGGCCAGCCGCGGTTGCTCCCCGTGGGCGTGGCGGCGCTGGCCACGTTCTCGCCCGACGGCCGATTTCTCGCCTTCAACCCGTATTCCGACGAATTTCGCAACTGGAAGCGGTACCTGGGCGGTACCGCCCAGGACATCTGGGTCGGTGACCTCACCGCCGGCAGTTTCCGCAAGCTCACCGACTGGCCCGGCACCGATACATTTCCGATGTGGTACGCCGACCGCGTGTATTTCGCATCCGATCGCGATGGCCGCATGAACTTGTATGCCATGCTCCCCGATGGCGGTGATGTCCGCCCACTGACCCGGCACGACGAATACGACGTGCGCTGGCCGGACCTGGATGCGGGCCGCATCGTCTACATGTATGGCGGTGACCTCTGGTTGCTGGACGTGCGCACCGGCGAGGACCGTAAAATCGACATCACACTGCCGACCGACCGCGTCTGTCGCCAGCCGCGCGTCGAGGATGCGAGCAAGACCCTCGAATCGTACGACCTTGACGACGACGGCAATCGGTTGCTGGTTTCCGCACACGGCGAACTCTGGATCACGCCGACCAAACCGGGCCGGATCATTCAACTGACGCGGACGTCGGGCATCCGTGAGCGGAGCGGCGTGTTTTCCGCGGACGGCAAGCACGTCGCCTGCATCACGGATCAGACGGGCGAGCAGGAAATTGCGATTTTCGATGCCGCGGGCAAGGAGCCGCCGCGCATTCTAACGCATAGTGAGAAGGGCTGGCTTCTGGACCCCGTGTGGTCGCCGGATGGAAAGAAGCTGGCCTACGCCGACCTGACGCAAACGCTGTTCATCGTGGATGTCGAGAGTGGCGCGAGCACGCGCATCGACGCCAGCGACGTGTGGGAGATCAGCGAGTACGAGTTCTCGCCGGACGGTAAGTGGTTGGCGTACATCAAGCAGGAGGCGAACCAGTACCAGGCCTTGTACTTGTGTGACGTGGCCGACCAGACGACGCACCGCGTCACGGCGGGTTTCTCGGACGATTCCGCGCCGGCCTGGGACCCGCAGGGCAAGTACCTGTATTTTCTGTCAGCCCGCAGCATCAACCCGGTGATGGACACGTTCGACGCGGAGCACATCTCGCCGCAGGCCGTCAAGCCGTGCATCGTCATACTGGCCAAGGGGGGTAAATCGCCGCTCTTGCCAGAGGAACTGCTCGGCGCGCCGCCAAAACCGAAGACGCGGCACGCGGGCGGCAAAGCGCGCGCGGCAGCGGAAGAGGCAGAGGGGGACAAAGACACAGACGCGGAGAAGTCCGCGGAGCTGTCTGACGAGGATGACCAGCGGCCGTGCGAGCGTGCCGAAGACGAAATCGTCGTGGACCTCGAGGGGATCGAGCGCCGCGTGGTCGAACTCCCGGTGGACGCGGACAACTACAGCGATTTGCGTGCGGTGGCCGGGAAGCTGGTCTACGTGACGGCGCCGCTGCCAGGGCTGCTCGATCAGGAGGACTTTGCCGCCGAGCCGAAGGAAGCGAAAAACGTGCTGCACGTCTACGATTTCAAGCACCGCAAGGACGAAGTCCTGCTGGAGGCGATGCGCGACTACACTCTCAGCCGGGATGGCGAGCGCATCGCCTACCGCGTCAAGGAGGAGATTGTCGTCGCGGACCTGGACGCCGTGAAGGAGCACGACGCCGCCAAGGACGAGAAGGAGATCAAGGAACAACTCGACCCGGCACATTTGCCGTTGCTCGTCGATCCGGCGGCGGAATGGGGCCAGATTCTCAACGAGGCGTGGCGCCTGCAACGCGATTTCTACTGGGCCGAGAACATGGCCAACGTCGACTGGCCGGCGATGCGCGAGCGGTACGGCAAACTCCTGCCGCGCATCGGCACCCGGCAGGAGCTCAATGACCTGATCGGGCAGTTGATCGGCGAACTGGGCACCTCGCATACCTACGTCTGGGGCGGCGAGATGCGCGCGGCGGACCACGTCGGCGTCGGGCTATTGGGAGCCGACCTCGAACCAGTGGCCGACGCGGACGCGTTCCGCTTCGTTCGCGTCCTGCGGCCCGAAACATGGGAAACAGACGTCCCGGCCCCGCTCACGCTGAGCCACGCCAACGTACACGACGGCGAATTCCTTCTTGCGATCAATGGCCGCCCGCTCGGCGCCGCCGACAATGTCTACGCACGGCTGGCCGATCTCGCCGGCCGGCAGGTGTTGCTCACGGTTGGTCCCAATGCGGACCGCAGCGAAGCCCGCGACATCCAGATCGAGACGCTGTCCGACGAGCGCCCATTGCGCTACCGCGACTGGTGCCGCCGCAATCGCGAGTACGTCGCGGAAAAAACGGGCGGGCGGGTCGGCTATCTCCACTTGCCGGACATGGGTGGCAAGGGTCTGGCCGCCTTCATACGCGGCTTTTACCCGCAGATCAACACCGACGGGCTGATTATCGACGCGCGTTACAACGCCGGCGGGTTCGTGTCACAGATGATCATCGAGCGGCTCGCGCGGCGGCTGGTCGGCTACGAGCGGCCGCGACGGGGGCAGACGTCCACCTATCCGGAGCGCGCCTATCTGGGGTACAAGGTCGTGCTGGTGAACGAACACGCGGGCTCCGATGGCGACATCTTCCCGGCGGCGTTCCAGACCCTGGGCCTGGGGCCCGTAATCGGTACCCGGACCTGGGGCGGCGTCAACGGAATTCGCGGCGACAAGTTCTTCATCGATGGTGGGCTGAGTACCCAACCCGAATTCGCCTTCTGGGACCTGCGCCACGGCTGGGGCATCGAGAACCACGGCGTGGAGCCGGACATCGCGGTGCCGATCCGCCCCGAGGACTGGGTAGCCGGCCGCGACCCGCAGCTTGACCGCGGGCTGGCGGAGATTGAGCGGTCGCTGGCGGACAAGCCGATCGACCGGCCTGTGCCCCCGCCGATTCCGGACAAGTCGCGGCTGCGGCGGTGAGTTGCGGATTGCTCCTGGGCCGCACACCAACCGTGGGTGAGCCCGTCACCGTCGCGCTCACCGGCGCGGAGGTCGTAACCGTCGACTTCGTGCTCGAAGACCCGACTGACGTCGATGAGGACGGGACCCCGGATTGTCACGACGGGTGCCCGAACGATCCGCAGAAGATCGCCCCCGGGGTCTGTGGCTGTCATGTGCCCGACACCGATTCGGATAACGAGGGCTCACCGAATTGCGTCGATGAATGTGACCAGGATCCCGCCAAGGTTGTCGCGGGCCAGTGCGGCTGCGGGAATCCGGACACCGATACGGACGCCGACGGCACTCCGGACTGCATTGACAACTGCAAGAACGATCCGGCGAAAACTGAGCCGGGCGCATGCGGCTGCGGTCGGCCCGATACCGACACCGACGGCGACGGCATCGTCGATTGCGAGGACAACTGTCCCGACGTGCCCAATACCGACCAGACCGACGAGGATGGCGACGGGGTCGGCGACGTATGTGCCGACTCCGGGCGTGAAGCGCCGGCCAAGTGCGGCGCCGGCGTGTGTCCGGCAGGCGCCGTGTCGATGATCACCTTGATGCTAATCGCCATGCGGCGGGTAGCGTCCGGCCCGCGGGTCGGACGTAGGAGGGCGTAAAGCTCTCCGCCGCTGGACAGCCGATTCACCGCCACCGCGTTGCGCTGCTCACAGGGCAGTTGCACCAAGGTGATGTTTGCCGGTATCTGGAGAGCCTTGCTCACGTGCCAGCCCGCAGCCATCGCAGCCGAACACTGCGGCGATTGCGGGCCATCGGAATACGGCTACGCGACGTACGCATTTGTCAGTGGCCGAGGAAGTGGCGTTGTAGTACTAGCCGGCCCAGTCGTGGCCGATAGGCTTCCGCCCGGCGAAACCCTCCTCCCAGTCGTGCCAGTGGGTCACCGTCGCCTCGCCCAGCCGCCAGCACAGCCACACCCGTCGGCCGTGATGCTGGGCCGGGAAGTCCACCAGCCCCGTGCCCCAGTCTTTCAGCACACAGCCGATGCTCGACAGCTCCTGATTCAAGGTGTGCAGGTCCGTCGCGTAAATTTCCTGCTCGCGCTCCAGGGTCTCGATCTGTTCGGCGTGCCCCGGCGTACTCGCAAGGCGCTCGCGTTGCTGCTGGAGCGCCCGCAGGTCCGAATAGCGCGCCACGATGTCCGCGACGACTTTCCGCACCAAGACCAGGGCTTGGTTGGCCCGCGCCAGCGTGAAATACGGCTCCGGCGCGGCACGTTGGCGACTGCTGGCGGCGATGGTTCTATCAGGGGGCATGCGAAACCTCAACTTTCGCATCCAGGTTCATGTTCCGACATACAACAGTAGACAGCAGAACCCCCGGATTCAATCTGCGGCCCGACAAGTCCTGGATTTTTCCGGGAATTGGCCGGGCGCGACAGTCGGCGCCTCGGTGGAGATGGCCGGTACACGCGCTGCTCAGCGTGGCACGCCGAGCCCCATCATCGCGGCGATGCCCGTGGCACTGCACACGCAGAGGAGGAACAAGGCACAGATAATCACTGCGGTCAGACCGCGCCAATTCGCACGAACCTGGGTCAGGCTGACAATCCCGAGTGCCAGGCCTGCCAGTCCGAAGAACAGGCCGCCCAGCTCGAGCGCCGGAATCCAAGCATGCTCGGCGATGACGGCGCGGAGATGCTGCTCGAGCTCCTCGGGCGCAGGGGCGGTCGAGGGTGCTTGAGCGAACTTCTGCAAAAAAAGCCCGGCACTGCCGATCATCGCAACGGCGAACAGCACCACGCCCAGCCCGGTGCACAGGAGCGCGTAACTGCCGAACGTGTAGCCCGCCC
>JAGVEP010000286.1 GCA_020058145.1 Phycisphaerae bacterium
ACCTCGGCAAACCGCCAGGCCGCGAGCCGTTGCCCGCCCTGCAATTGCTTGGCGCCCGCCGCGCTCGCTACGTCTTTGCGGTCTAACCCGGCCGCTGCGACAAAAAGCCCACGCTCGACGCGAAGCACCGCTCGCGGAGTTGCTCATGCGCCGCAGCGTCGCGCTGCTCCTCGCTGCGCAGGTCCGCCAGGTTGGCGTGGCACCGGTC
Source organism: Phycisphaerae bacterium (assembly GCA_020058145.1). GTDB lineage: Bacteria > Planctomycetota > Phycisphaerae > UBA1845 > Fen-1342 > JAGVEP01. Next base: position 209 of record JAGVEP010000286.1, read on the forward strand.
GCAATCGGCCTGCTCCGCATGAAACTCGATGTACGCGTTCCAGTCCTCGTCCAGCACCCCCAGCAGATACCGCCCCAGCGTCGAGCGCTTCAGGCAGGACACACCTTCTTCCCGCCAGATGCGGCCAACGGTGCTGTCGCGCGCGAGCTCCGCTTCCCCCCACTCCGTGGCGCTCGGTGCGCTTTGCAGGAGTGCCCGCCATTGTTCCAGCACGCGAAACTTGATACCCGCCACGGCGGTCTCGGTCAGACCCAGGTCGGCCGCCACCTCCTTGTTCCGCAGCCCGAGCACAACCAGCATCTCGATCACGATCAGGTCTTGAAACCGGCCCGCCAGCGTGCATTGCTCGACCCACTGCCGCAGCCCGCTCACCAGCGCCGCACGCTGCGCCGTCAGCCGCTCCTGGCTCGCCACGTGCCCGCTCGGCGTATCCCGGTCGATCCAGGCCTGCGGCGTGTCCTCCGGTTCGAGCTGGTCGAGACTCTGGCGCTGCCCCTTCGGCCGGCGGCGCAGGTGATCGTGCAGCTTGTTGCGCAGGATCGCGAAGAGATATGTTTCCAGCGAGCGATTCGGGTCGTAATTCGGCAGACTACGCAGCAGACCGAGAAACGTCTCCTGCACAATGTCCTCGGCGTCGCTGCGCTCGGCGAGCATCCGCCGGGCGAAGCTCACCAACCGGCCCTGGTAGCGGTCAATAACCTCGCGCCACGCGGCCGGCTCGCCGCGCTGCACGGCTTCCACGAGATAGGTGTCCGCGTCGCCGGTGGGCATGGGGTGGTCCTGTTTTCCGTGTCACCACCAGCATACCCGCGCCGCTCGAAAAGGGCGAGAACAGGGCTGAGCTGTTGCAGCGGCCGACGCCCCTGTCGGCCGTCTGTAGCGGCCGGGCTCTGTACCGGCCGACGTGTAGCGGCCGGGCTCTGTACCGGCCGACGTGTAGCGGCCGGGCTCTGTACCGGCCGTCCCAGTAGGGGCCGACGCCCCTGTCGGCCGTCCGTACAGCGCCCGACGTCCCCGCAGGCCCGCGGGCAGCCTCAATCTGCGTCCCCATTACCGGATCGTTTTCCAAACTTAACCATAACTTCACCTTGTTTTTACCTTATGAGGGACTCATCTCGCGCGGCTGCTTGGATTTGCGAAAAAGCCGGTTTTTTGTTGCACTTGTTTTCGTGTTAGACTGATCTTAACGGATGAGTCGGCGGGCGCGCGCGAGGGAGAGGTTCCGGCCGAGCCGCGGCTCGCCAGGACGCTTGCCCTCCTCGGGCCGCGAACCACTCCGAACACGAAGCGTCAGCGAGTGCGTTCGCCGCGCCAGCGAGTGATTTCGGAACACGAAGCGCCAGCGAGTGAGTTCGACGGTTCGCGCTCTTGAAATCGCGCTCGGGCGCTCTGGTCCGGTACAAACGGCTAACCGAGACATTCAAGATATTTGTTATGGCTCTCTTGACTATCCGCTGGGACATGGCCTACACTCTATCAATCCGGGTGGACTGCCCGGGGTCGGAGCGGCGAGTGCCGGGACGCTCAGCCCTCAGCCCGGATGTCGCGAGCGTGCGAACAATGGGACCGTAACGCGAATTACGCACAAATGTAGCGGCCGGGTTCCGTACCGGCCGAATGTCGCCGGGCGCCGTACCGGCCGAAATGTAGCGGCCGACCGCCGCGTCGGCCGTGGCTACGAACCGAGCCGCGAGCGCGAGTTCGCGGACGGGTTCGCGGACGGACTACCGACCGCTCGCGCGGTCGGCTCGGATTACGGCGCGTCGCACCCATGTGCGTCGGATAAATGCGCGTGTGGTCGCGCTAATGATAGGGATCGATGTATGGCCAGCATGAAACGCTATCTTGGGTTCGTCATTCTCGCGATTGCGGCTGCACCGGCAGTGGCGAACCAGTACTCTGTGGTCTTCGAAGGCGACCGCATGCCCGAAGAGGTTCCGGGCTATGTCCGTCATTTCGGGGGCGGCGGGGCCACACGCTGGATCGAGACTGACGGCACGGGCAACAGCTATTTCGTGGCCGATTCGCGCGCGAGCAGTTGGATTTGGGACACGGCCTACTACGCCGGACAGATCAATCCAACCGCACCAGGGGAAACATTCTGGTGTGAATGGCGATTGAATATCCTGGACGATCTGGGATACCGGGACACGGGGGTCGGGATAGCAGCCGACAGTTATTACGAGGTTCTTTTTGATCACGCGTATGAGCGTGTTGTGAGCGAATGGGAATATGAAGGTAACCAGCCCTGGTCATACCCCATCGCGCCGGGTGTATTTCACACTTACCGCTTCGAGTCGTCCGACATGGTTCACTACCGCCTGTGGATTGATGACGAACTTGTTCACGAGGGGAGTTGGCAGACGAGCCTGAACCACTCATTCGTCACGTTCGGTGACGAGTGGTACGGAACTGCCCCGGGGGGGGCACTCGCGAGTTGGGACTTTCTCCGGTTCGGCGTCTCGGTACCCGAACCGCGTTCGCTAAGCCTGCTAATTTTGGCGTGCGTTTGCGTGGCCACGCATCGCAGGTAGTTGCAGTGTTCTGATTCAGAGGCAGTACAACAAGGAGAAACAGATGAGTAAGTGCGGTCGAACAGTTGGATGCTGCGCGCTGTGCGTAGCAAGCGTCAGCGCGGCGTGCGCTGGGATCAGGGTGTGGGGCGGTGACGCCCAGTCTCTCATTTACGGCGACGGTCATAGCATACGCTTCACAACCCCCGGGACGCTTTATATCGATACGGACCCGGACGGCACTGGGGCTGTCGACTACATCAACGAGATCCTGGCCCCCGGCGTCGAAGGTGCGGTCTACTTGTACGTCGTGAAAGGTCCGGGCGGGGACCCGTGCACACCCTACTGCCCCACCGCAACTGACGTACACGTCATTGACCTTTCCGGGGCGACCGAGTCCCACATCATGGAGGTGCTGACGAACGGCGATATGGCCGACTGGACCGTGCCGGTGAAGGCCACGAGCCTGGATGTGCGGCTCTGGAACTGGTACGGCCCGATCGTGCTCGGGATCGACGTCCAGCGGCTCGATGGTGCCCTGGAATGCGATTCGTTGGGCGAGGTCTGGGTCCGCGACGGGTCTGGCCCGACGCACATGGGCTTGATCCAGGTCGGTGGAGAGGCCGGCTACTCGAAGGGAATACATGTGCAAGGGTCCATACTCGGCCAGATCCAGGTTTTTCACACCCTGCATGAGGAGGGGACCATCGAAGTAACCGGCTCATCGTTGAGAGGTGTCCAGGTGTGGGACGGCATGTATGGGAACGTCGAGATTGGCGGCGACGTGTCCACAGCCGCCGTCTATGGCGACTTGGCGGGCGAGTTTCACGTGATCGGCGACGCCCTAACCGGAGACGGCGACTTCCCATGGGGTCTGCGCGCGGAGCACATAGCGCCTTCCGGTGTGGTCGATGTGGACGGAGCCTACGCCGATCTGTTTGTCGAACAAGCGGTTGAAGGGAAGATTGACGTTAGACCAGGCACGCTGCACAGCACTTTCGGCATTGCCGGCGTGGCATCTGGCGGCTCGATTCACGCGAACAACATCTATCTCGTCCGCATGTCGGATTACGTCGATGGCGAGGTGATCGCCGACGGCGCCTTCTCAAGCGTTGGGGTGGCGGGTGTTACGGGTTCCATTAACGCTGATTCCATCAACGGCCTGACCGTGCATAATCGAGTTGAGGGATCCGTCGGCGCTGTGACCATCGCGGACCTTACCGTGATCAACGGGCTCGTCGGCACCGTCAGTGCCGAGTCCATCGCAGGCCTGACTGTGACAGGCGCCACGGAAGGCACTGTCAGCGCGACCAGCAGTCTCGAGAACGCTGCGTTCGACGTCATCGCGGCCGGTGCCACAGTTTCGGCGCCTGAAATCCACTATATGGTCGCCACCGGAGCCATCGGCGGTACCGTGAGCGCGACCGCGGAGCTCACCGACAGCACCTTCGGCAGCATCGACCCGAATGGGTTGGTCGAAACCGCGTACATTCGCGATGTAACCGTCGTGGGAACGATGGAGGGCAAGTTGGCTGCTTCGGGCGCGCTGGATGCGTCAGTGCAGGTCGGCGGCGTGCCCGCCACCACCGGGACCATTGACGTGGGCACCCTGAACGGCTCGCTGGGCTGCATCGGCGACATGTACGGCAGCATTTCAGTAACGAATGACGTGTCCGGCGCGATCTGGCTCGTGCCCACCTATCGCCACGGACCCGATGGAAATTTGTTCGGGACGATCAACGTCACGGGGTCAGTTCCAGGCTCGATCCATGTCGAGAGCGACGTTCAAAACGGCGGCTCGATTTACATTGGCGGCGTGCTCGACGACGTGAGCGGAGACTTGAGTGGCGGACACATACTTATCGGACGGTCCCTGCTCGCCGGAGCGACGATTACAGTCGCCCCCGGACTGAACTTCGACCCCAATACCGAATTCGTCACCGCTCGGTTCAACGGCTGGGGGCCCACGGAGACTGGCGACCCGATCGACCCCAACGCGACCATTACGATCGGCAACCACGACCCCTGCCACGGCGACTGCCCGGATATCAACGTAAGGGCGGTGACGCGCTGCCGCGGCGACATGGATTGCAGCGGCGAAGTGGATTTTGATGACGTTGGGCCGTTCGTCGATGCATTGACCACCGACCCGGACGTCTACTCGATCGCGAACCCCGGCTTGGGCGGGACGGCGGACGACTACACCGTCGGGGCACGTTTATTTCATGGCGACTGCAACTGCGATGGGGTAGTGGACTTCGACGACATCAACCCGTTCATCGCCCGGCTTAGTACCAGTTTTCATAAATAATATGACGTATTATCTAGCGGGCGTGCTGCGTTCGTGGCATACTGGTCCCCGTGGCAGGAGGCCAGAATATGCCAA
>JAGVEP010000056.1 GCA_020058145.1 Phycisphaerae bacterium
AGCAGGGCCCCGCTGCCGCCGGCGGCAAGAAACTGCTGCTCCGCGTAGCCGTTGAGATCCAGGAGCACGCGCAACGCCTCACCCGGCGTCAGTGGCTTGTACGTCGCCGCGCACAACGCGCGGGCTTCACGCCGCAGCGGCTCCGGCAACTCAACTCCGGCCTGCGCTGACGGCGCGCTGCTGGCCGCTTCCAAAGCACGTACCAACGGCTCGACCGTTTTTTCCTGCGTGGCGATGACCGGCACCACCGCTACGCCCAGCCGGCGCGCGAGCTTCACCGCGTCGATTTCCATCCCCCGCGCGCGCGCGATGTCGATCATGTTCAGCGCGACGACGACCGGCAGCCCAAGCTCCAGCACCTGGCTGACCAGATACAGATTCCGCAAAGGATTCGCCGCATCGACGATCGCCAGGATCACCGCCGGTCGCGGACAGCCCGCCAAACGCCCGCACAGGGCGTTGCACAGCACCATTTCGTCCGGCGCCGCCGCCGCGAGGCTGTAAGTGCCCGGCAGGTCAAGGAGTTCCAGGGGTACGCGCGTTCGCCGGATCGGTCCCCGCCCCACGTCCACCGTGACGCCCGCGTAGTTCGCGACGTGCCGCTGAAACCCGGTCAGAGCGTTGAATAACGCGGACTTGCCCGTGTTGGGATTCCCCACCAGCGCCACCACGATCGGCTTGCAGTCGGTCGCGACCGCCGCGCGCATCTCCGCGGCGTCTCGTGCAATCGGCGAAGACTCGGAGCAGTGCGCCACAGCAGTCCCGCGTCCGACAGGCGTTTGGGACCCGCTCGCCGGGTGCGTCCTGCGCACACCGCGGCGGCTCAAATCGCCGCCACGTCCACGAGTTCGGCCTCGGTGCCGCGGAGCGAAAGCTCATAATCCCCCAGCCGCAGTTGCAACGGGTCCCCCAGCGGCGCCCGCCGCAGCACCTGTACCTCCGCCCCTTCGATCAAGCCCATTTCCATCAAGCGGAAGGACAGCGGATTTCCCGGCCGAATCCCTGTGACTCGGAACCGCGCACCCAGCGGAACGGCGGCGAGTGACATTATCTGCTACTCCGTTGCAGTCCATGCCGAATGGTCATGTTCGGAAGCATTTGATTTATTAATAATACACTTGATCGGCATGATGTGCAACTGCCTGGAGCGTTTTTGTTCGTGAGTTTCGGGAATCGTTGGCACGTGAACCGTAACAGATTGTGACGATTAGAGTTACGGCGTATTCGGATCGTTCAGCATGATTCGACCGCCTGCGACGGAGCTGCTTTTCAAGTCGGCGTCCTCGTTCTCGATGTGCGCGATGACGTAGTAGACAGTTCCGACGGCCAAGCCGCTGGAAAGGGGCACTTGCCAGGCAAAAGTGTCGCGCACCCCGTCATCGGAGGCAGCGCGGTTGGAGAGGATTGGCGTGTTAGTCACAGGGTCGTCGGGATTGGGGCTGTTCGCGATTACGATGCGAATCTTGGCCATACCGTTCGGGTCGTTCGGGTCGTCATCCCGCCAGGTTAGGAGCAATGTTTGGCCGGGATCAATGTGCGTCGTCGCCGACGGTTCCAGAAGCGCGATCAGCGGCTGGTTGGGATCGCTGCGGCGGAAGACCAGGCCCGAGCCGTCCGTAGTCGTCGGCGTGCCAGTGCCGGTGCTGATCGATAGGTAAAGGCGATAGATGCCCGGGCCCACGGCCGCGCCCGACGCGTCATTGCCATTCCAAGAAAACGGGTCCGGCGTGGTGTCCGCGGCGACGAATTGCTGCGACATGATCGTGCGCTCATTCCCGTTGGCGTGGTCGTCGTCGGTATCGATTTTCAGGTCGACGAGCGCGTCACTGCTCTGATTCACCTCATAGGTTACCTTCAGGCCGTTTGGGTCGTTCGTGAGAAACGTCGTGTCGCTGTTCGGGTCGGTGATTTGCGGCGTGTCGCTTTGGCTCTCATTCGGGTCCGTTATTGGTTTCGGAATGGTGATTTGGCCGAGTCCATCGACGTACAGCACGTCGTTGACATTGTCGGTAACAGAAGCGAAGAGGTTGTACGTGCCCGGGTCCACGGCGTTGCCGTTGCTGTCCGTGCCATCCCACTTGAACGAGTCGGCGACCAGTTCCGGTTCGGATCCGCCGCCCTGGTTGTCCTTCCCCGTGCCGCGACGCTTCGCCAATCCCGTGCCTTCCGAACTTGACCCATCGGTCGAGCTTGGGCTGTTCGGCTCGCCGACCGTGAAATCGTGGATGTAGATTTCATTGCCACTGCCGTGTTCGGTGTCCGGATCGAGGCCGAGGCGCCCGGTCGCGGATTCGTCGTGGGCCTGCCACTCAATGGACAGCGTCTTGTTCGGGTCGAAAGTCACATCGCCGGGCGGCGCGGTGAATTCGAGTATCGGCGGCGCGTCAACGGTGATGCGTCCGACCGCGGTCGCTTCGCGCGTCTGACCGCCGGCTTGAATCCGGCCGATGATCGCATACGGGCCGACGAAGCTGGTCGTGTCCCAAGTGAGCGTGCCGCTGGACCCCTGCGCCCCGACCTCGATCGTGTCCGGCAGGCTGGTTGGTGACAGATTCGGGTCCAGACGCGATTCGACGCGGAACGTCGCGGTGCCGGGCTCGCCCGTGAGGTTGGCAGCCGCCCACTCGACGCTAACGGGCGTGCCCTGCACGATGGTAGCGTCCGTCGCGGGTTTGGACAGCGTTATGCTCACCGTCTGTCCGGGTGCCGGCGTGCGCGCCAGCGTGTCGGTGAAGGGCTGACACGTGCCGCCGATTAGCAGTATCCCAAGCGTCAGGGTGAAGATGACGAGTCCGAAGCGCATGATAATCCACCTCGCGAGTCGCGAAGGAGCCAATCCAAATGCGGGCGACCGATAAGTTTATCGGCTGTTCACGACGCCCGGTCCAGCCGGCGGCGGCGTGTACACGGGGAGCACACCGGGCCGCCGGCCCGTGCCCCGGCGTGTGCATTATTGACGTGTCGCGTGCCGGGTCAAGGCCCATTCTTCAGCGGTTCAGTCCGGGCGGCGGCTCGAGAGCGCCTCGGTGAACACACGCGCCAACTCTTCCAATCCGGCTATCGCGCGCTGTCGAAAACCTCCGCCGCCATGTCCCAGTTCACCACGTTCCACCACGCGGTGATGTAATCCGGCCGGCGGTTCTGGTACTTCAGGTAGTACGCGTGCTCCCACACATCCAGGCCCAGAATCGGCCGGTGCCCCTGCATCAGCGGCGAGTCCTGGTTCGCGGTGTTGTACACCACGAGTTTGCCATGCTCGTCCTGGCACAGCCACGCCCAACCGCTCCCAAAGCGTGTCGTCGCGGCAGTCGTGAACTGCTCCTTGAAGGCCTGGAAACTAACGAAGGTGCTGTTGATCTCGTCGGCCAGTCGTCCGCGTGGTTGCCCACCCTTGTTTGGCCCCAGCAGCCGCCAGAAAAGCGCATGGTTCGCGTGCCCTCCGCCGTGGTTGACCACCGCCAGCCGCACATCCACCGGAACTGACTGAATCTCTCTCAGAATGCTGTCCACCGGCCGGCCGGCGAGAGTGGGCGAGGTTTCGATCGCCTTGTTCAAACTCGCGACGTAGGCGGCATGATGCTTGGTGTGGTGAATCTCCATTGTACGAGTGTCGATGTGCGGTTCGAGCGCGTCGTACGGATACGTTAACGATCCGATTTCAAAGGCCATGATCTTTCTCCAGGCAGCGACTTAGGTTGCACGTCGTTCTTCGGGCGTCCTCCGACCGGCTACGTCAGAAGAATCGCGTGACGACTTAAGTCAATCCTAGGAGGCAGGTTGAATTGGTCAACTTTTGGTACGATTTCGAGATTCACGCACTCGGGCGCGGCGGCGGATTCGGCGCCTATGCTTCAACCGGCGATTGCCGCCGTTCAAGATCGAGCAGCCACTGCTTGCGCCATAGCCCGCCGCCGTAGCCGCCTAACGCGCCGCTGGCGTTTACCACCCGATGGCACGGGATCACGATCGCGACGGGGTTGTGGTGGTTGGCCTGTCCCACCGCGCGCTGCGCCGCGGGCCGCCGCACGCGTTGCGCCAATACCGCGTAGGAAACCGTCTGGCCATACGGAATCCGTTGCAATTCTCCCCAGACCGCCGTCTGAAAGGCCGTGCCCCGGACATCGACCGGCACGGTGAACTCACGGCGGCGGCCCGCGAAGTATTCGCCGAGCTCCGCGCGCAGCCGTTGCAAGAGCCCGTTGGCACCCGGCACGACGCTGACACCCAGGCGCCGACGCATGTTGTCGGCCAGCGACTGCATGTCCCGTTCGTCGGCGAAACTCAGATAGCACACCGCGCTGGAGGTCGCCGCGGCGAGCAAGGGCCCGAGCGGGCTTTCCAGCAAGCCTGCGACGGCACACGCCGCGTCGCGCCGCCGGCCGGGCGGCCAGATC
>JAGVEP010000507.1 GCA_020058145.1 Phycisphaerae bacterium
CCGCGCTCGAGTTCCTGAGCCAGTTCCTCAGTTTTCTCCTTCGCGATCTGCCGTGCTTCTTCAACGTTCATGATTTCACGCTCCGAGGTGGGTTCCTCGCGCCGGCGGGAATCCACTGTCGGTCAGTGCCCATGAAGCGTCGTGGCCCAGTGGGCGTGCCGTCAGCCGTGCGGCACTCGGGCAGGGGAGGTGTGTGCAATACTGATCGGTAGATGAGCCGTGCACGAGATTGGCACACGCGCCACCAAATTATGGAACGTCGCATGATCGACACCACGCAGGAAACGCTGATTCCGCTCCGTGAGGCGCCGCGGCGTGTGCCGCCGCCGTCGGATGCTGCCCCCAACCCGCAAGCTGGAGCACGCCACGCAGCCCAAATACATGCGGCGTTTTCTGAATGGACGCGACCGCAATGAGACGACCGGCGTTGCGAGAAGAAGATAGCCGTTTGAACGAGCAGAGAGCCCGGGATGCGACCGACCAGGTCAGTTGGCCCGTTGCGGCGGTCCTTCCTGGCAACCCGGCGCAGCCGTGCCCTGAGCTCCTGACAGAAGCCGAGGCGATCCGATACCTGCGGTTGGACACGATCGATATCGCAAACCCGTCGAATACCTTGCGCCGGTACCGCGAGCAGGGTATGCTCCGGGGAACGCAGGTGAGCAAACGTGTGATGTACCGCCGCGTGGAGTTGGAGCGCTTTCTTGAGCGTCTAACCGAGGCCAACATCCGGTGAAATGACCGGGATCATCATGAACACCCCCAACGTCAGTTTGCACCAACAGACCGACCGAAAGGCCGGCGGGAAGTCCTACACGTACTGGGTGCTCCGCTGGCATGGGCCGGATGGACGTCGGAGAGGGGAGAGGCTTGGCCCCGTCACGAAGCTCTCGAAGCGAAAGGCGGAGAAGCTTCGGAAGGAAAAGGAGCTCGAACTCGGCATGAACCCGGGCCGCAACATCCCGGCTCGGGCACCGCTGTTGCAGGCCTTCGTTGACGACTATTTGAAGTCGAGGAAGAGCGAAGTCAAGCCGGGCACGCTGGAGCTGCACGAGCAAACCACGCGCTACCTCCTGGGTTTTTTCGGAGCCACAAGGCGGTTGGACGCCATCAGCCGGCATGATGCTCGGGCGTTCAAGACGGCCTTGTCCGCCGGAGAGCTAGCTCACGTAAACAAGAAACAGAGGACGCTGACCACGGTCACGGTCGACCTGCACATTCGCAATGCGAGAACGCTGTTCGGCCACGCGGTAGCGGATGACGTGCTGCTGTTCAACCCGTTCGATCGTCTAGCGGACGCGCAGCCGGCGGCGCGCGAGTGGCACTATGTGTCGGCGGCGGAGTTCGCCAAGTCGTTCGATGCTGCAACACGACCGTGGCAGTTGCTGTTGTGGCTGGCTCGCTGGGCCGCTCTGCGCCGGGGCGAAGCCTTAAATCTGCGGTGGCACAACGTCGATTGGGACCACAGCCGCCTGACGATCGTGGGCAACGAGGATTGGGACGTGAAGGACAAGGAAGCCCGCGTCGTTCCGATGTGCCCGGAACTGCACGCGCTTCTTCTGGAGGCGTTCGAGCAGGCCGCGGAGCGCGAACTGATGGTCGTGCCGCCCAGCTCAGTTGTCGTGCAGAACCTCTCTCGGGATTTCGGCGTACTGTGCCGGCGGGCTGAGGTACCCCGGTACAACAAGCCGTTTCATACCCTCCGCAAGAGCTGCCTCACGGATTGGGCAGCCAGATTCCCGATGCGCGTTGTTCGGGCGTGGGCCGGCCACAGCGACATCTCGACGACCGCGACGTTCTATCTGCAGGTGTCCGACGGCGACTACGGAAGGGCGGCGACGGAGCAAATGGCGGCCGAGCTGCCACGAAAACTGCCACAAATTGCGAAAATCGCCCAAACTCCGGCCGAAACGCAAAACGCCGCAGATTCACAACCTGCGGCGTCAGAAGAACTTACCGAAACAGCGGGCGATGGGATTCGAACCCACGACGTCCAGCTTGGGAAGCACCTCCGAGCAGGTGCCTGAAATGGCTGCAAAGCCTTCGATTTCCAGTAGTTTAGCGTCGTCCTTCTCGTTCGCAAGGCTTCGCGTTGATTCGCGTGTTTTCGCGAGATTTCGCAGTAGTACCACTCGGAAAGTGGTACGTACCACATTGCGAACCGACGATGTACAGCCGTCAAAAACGGCGTCATCGGATGGGCCGATTCACTCTTACGCGGCCTCTTGAACCGACGCCAGCGAACGCCGCACAAGCTCACGAACCTGTTGCGGGTCGGCTTCATCGCGGGGCTGAAAACAGCCCGAGGTCGGGGCTTGTCGATGTGTTTTCGGTGGTTGCTTCCGCTGCGCACGGCAAGCGGACCACGGGTAATTTCGCAGGCGTCGCCGGGCCGATTCCTCCTCGGCGTGGCTGATGTAGCTCCAAAGGCGACGCTTCACCACGGCCACAAAAAGCCCAGGCGGATTTCGGGTCCCCTTCCCGCCCGCGTGCTCAGCCGCGGCGAAAAAGCGAAGTCGGTCGCTTTCGGTGCTGCCAATGGTCCCGCCAGAAACGGCTTCGTCGTAGAGCGTGAGGAGTGCTCGCTCATCGTTCAAGTCTTGCAGCCGGACGTTTCGCAGCTTGGGTGTTTCCGCTCCCTCGCAGACACCAGCTCCGGGCCGCAACGGCGGGTTTCTGGTAGTTGTTTCTTTCGAAGAAAGTTCCCTGTTTGAATCAAGGGGTGGCGAAACGTGCCGAAAACCGCTCTTTCGGGGTGGCGATTTGCGTCGGTTCACGAGTGGCGGCGGTGACCATGCGAGATTCACCTCGACACTTGGCCCCCAGCGGTTCATTCGCCACTGAGTCGTTTCACAGCGGACGAGCAATCCA
>JAGVEP010000184.1 GCA_020058145.1 Phycisphaerae bacterium
GGCCCCGCCGGCCGGTGAGATCGTCCGCCGGGAGATCAGCGTCGAACAGCGCCGGCGCGTCGAGCAGGACCCGGCGGTGCGGCAGGCGCTCGAGCTTTTCAACGGCATCATGTTGGATGTGCGCCCGACGACGGGCTGAATGACCGCGAGGAAATCGGGCGTGCGCGAACGGCGCAACCCGGCTGCACTTTACGGAAGACCAAGCGATGTTCGGCAATCTTGGCTCCTTGATGAACCTGATGAAGAACGCCGGGGCGCTCAAGCAGCAGATGCAGCAGGTCAACGACCGGCTGCAGGCGGCGCGGTTCACCGGCGAGGCGGGCGGCGGCCAGGTCAAGGTCGTCGTGGATGGCCGCGGCGAGATCATCTCGGTCAAGTTCGACCCAGCCGCCGTGCAACTTGGCGATATCGAGCTGCTCGAAGACCTCACGGTCGCCGCGGTGCGCGCCGCCGTGACCGCGAGCCGCGACGCGCTCCAGGGCGAGATGCAGACGCTCACGGGCGGGCTGAACCTGCCGGGGATAGATAAGCTGTTCGGCGGAGGTGTATCATGAGGGTCGGCGGGTTACCGCGGCCCGCGGCAGCGCATGTGGCGTCGGCCCCCCGTGGCCGACGGCCGGTAGCGTCGGACCTCAGAGTCCGACGGCCGGTAGCGTCGGACCCCCGTGGCCGACGTGGGAGGGCGAGGCTCCTGCCGAGCCGCCGCGAGCCGTGGCCGTGTCGGACGCAAACGAAAAACCCGTCCTGTCCGTTCCACAACCTCCGGCTCGGAGGCCCGACGCTGCATTCCGTCGGGCTCGGAGGCCCGACGCTGCATTCCGTCGGGCTCGGAGGCCCGACGCTACAGAGCGGAGGTCGCCCGTGAGTCCCGGCGCGCTGACCGGACCGCTGCAGCGGCTCATGGACGAACTGAAGAAACTCCCCGGCATCGGGGCGCGTTCGGCCGAGCGCATGGCCTTCCATCTGCTCAAGGCGGGCCGCGCGGAAGCGCTCGCCCTGGCCCAGGCGGTCACCGCGATCAAAGACGAGATTCGCCCCTGTTCGCGGTGCTTCAACCTCGCCGACGGGGAGCTGTGCAGCATCTGCGCCGACGGCCGGCGCGATGCCGAACAAATCGTCGTCGTTGAGCAGCCGAAAGACCTGCTCACGCTCGAAGCGACCGGGGTGATCACCGGCGTGTACCATGTGCTGATGGGCCACATCGCCCCGCTGGAGGGCGTTGAGCCCGCCGATTTGACGATCGACGCGCTCGTGCAGCGCGTCAAAGCCGGCGGCGTCCGCGAGATCATCCTCGCGACTAATCCGAACCTCGAAGGCGACGCCACCGCGCTCTACCTCACGAGTCTGCTGGCTGATACCGGTGTCCCCATCACGCGCCTGGCCCGCGGCATTGCCCCCGGCTCACAAATCGAGTTCGCCAGCCGGGCCATGCTCGAAGAGGCGTTCCGCGGGCGGAGGGAGGTTTAGCACCGGCGGTGCCACCGACTCCCCGGGCCTCGCCAGAGCTTCCTCCGTAATCGAACGGTGTGCCGCAACCCACTCCGCCAGCGGCCCTTCCACGTCACCCGTTAGCACGATCAACATCCGCACCACCTCCGCAACGCTGCGTACTTCCATTTTGTTCATGGCGTGCGCACGATGCGCCTCGACCACTTTGCGGCTGACGCTCAGCCGTGCCGCGATCGCCTTGCTGGTGAGGCCGGCGCACACGTAATTCAACACCTCCCGCTCCCGCACCGTCAGCCGCACCGCACGGGCCGCGATCAGTCGCCGCAGGGCGCGAAACCGACGGGCGGTGGCGTCCTGTGCGAGCGCTGCGTGGACACGCTCGAGCAGGACCCCCGGAGGCAGCGGTCTTTCCAGAAAATCGCTGGCCCCGTGGCGCAGCAACTCCACGGCCGTCGCGACGTCGGCACCCGTCGAAAGCAGGATGACCGGCGGACCTGCGCCTTCGCAGCCGAGCCGCTGGAGCAGTTCGAGCCCGCCAAGGTCCGGCAGCCGGGCGCTGGAGACGATGCAGCCGGGTAGCTCCGGCGTGTATGTCGCCAGAAAATCCGCCCCGCTCGCAAACGCCTCGACGCGCAAGGACGCCGACTCCAGTATCCGCCGTAGGGCGGCGCACGCCTCACGGTCGGCCTCGATGACCATAACCGTCGGCGTCTCGCGTGTCCGGTGCACTGGCAGCCTCACACACCGGGCACGATCCTAGCGAAACTCGCAGCACCGCCATTCAGGCAAACGCCCGTATCTCGGACAGAAAACGCGGCGCTCCCGGTCCGGCCCGGCCCCGTTAGAATTCGGGCATGAATCCGGCAGCACCGGGGCATTCGACCGTCCGCGACGGCACGCGACCCGCCAACCCGAGCGGGCCGGAGCCTGTCTTGCAGACCAGGCCTGGCGCCGCGGTCCTGCTCGCGGTCTTGGTGGTCGTCGCTGGGACCGCCGTGGTGGCGGCCCACTGGCCGGTGCTCGCCGCGCAGGCGCTGACGTTCGATGACGGGTCGTACTTGACCGAGAACCCGCTGGTCCAGAAGCCGAGTTGGGCTTCCGCCAGCCGCTTCTTCAGCGAAGTCCTCAGCCCTTCCACGGTCGAGGGGTACTACCACCCACTGTCCATGGTGTCGCTGATGTTCGACTACGCGGCCGGGGCCCGCGGCGACAACCTGTTCCCGGTACACCGGACCAGCCTCACGCTGCACGTGTTGAACACCGCGCTCATCGTCGTCCTCTTATACATGCTGGTCGGTCAGCCGTGGGTGGCCGCGCTAGTGGGGCTGCTCTTCGGTGTCCACCCGTTGACCGTCGAGTCGGTGGCGTGGATCGCCGAGCGCAAGGTAGTGCTGGCCACGTTTTTCTTCCTGTGGGCGCTGATTTTCTATGTGCTGTTTGCCCGCGGCCGGCGCTGGGGTTACTGGGCCGCGCTGGCCGCGCACGTACTGGCCCTGCT
>JAGVEP010000039.1 GCA_020058145.1 Phycisphaerae bacterium
ACAGAGCCCGGCCGCTACGATGGCGCCGCGGGTTGGGTGGCGGGCGGCGGGGCGAAGCTGCGGCAGGCCGCGAGCAGGTCGGCGGTGGGCTCGGCATACCCGGATGAAGTCAACGGCTCCATGACTTCGGGGTGATCGGACCCTACGGCGAGCGCGAAGCTGCGAACCTGCTCAAACGCCGCGTCATCCAGCCGTGGCGAGGCCAGCATGATCCGGCTCGGGACGGCGATCGTCCGGCCCAACACCCGCAGCTTCTCCCGCGACGGTTCGCCATTGCCGGGCTCGCGCTCCGCGAAACCGTCCCAAGCCGCCTCATCCACAAAACCCGCGGCGGAGTCGCCACTGATGACGCTCTGCGCGACGGCGTGCCCGTCGAGCATGTGCTTCAGCGAACCAAGCACAGGCAGCAGCTCCAGCGATAGATCGGTCGGCTGAAGCCCGGAGTCGGCCAACAGCTTGAGCGCCGCATAATGAGTGCGAACATCGCCGGCGGGTCCGAAGGCCACAATCTTGCCACGCAAATCGGCGATCGTTCGCAATTCGGAATTCGCCTGCACGACGAGCAGCGCGTCGCTGGCCGTACGTTGCCGCTTGTCCACACTCACGACCACGACGCGCGCGGCCGCGGCGTGCGGCAGGAGCGCATATTGCATCGGCGAAAGTATCGCCAGGTCATACCAGCCGTTTTCGAGGCCGGATTCCACCTGGAAGGCGAAGCACACATCGACGGCAACGGGACGGGCTAAATGCGCGGACAGGGCCTGTTGCAGCGGACCGTGCGCCGGGAACGGATTGAAAGCCTGGGCGGCCTCCATCGGCTTGTCCATCACGAGCGCCACCGACAGCGGCTTGCGCTCCAGGCCGATGAGACTCAGGAAGCGAAAACCGGCGGCTTGGCAGCCGAAGCCGAGCAGCAGGAGGGCTGTCGGCAGGAAAAACGGTCGCAGCCCGTGAGGTCGCATCATCAGGACTCCGTGTCTTGCGGCATTATGCACCCGCTCAGGCGGAGTAGTCGAGCAGTTCATCCCGCGCGAACACCGGACCTTCCGAACACGCCAGGGCCCAGCGCCAGCCGGCGGGTTGCGCGGCGTCGCGGACGCGCACGACGCACGATAAGCACGTGCCGAGTCCGCAGCCCATGTTCCGCTCGATGCAGAGCTGGCAGTCGAGGCCGCGCTCGCGCGTCACGCGTGCCACCGCCCGCAGCATCGCATCCGGGCCGCACGCCATGACCACGGCGTTTCGCGTCGCCGCGCTGCGGCGTGCATGCCAGGCGCTAAGTCCATCGGTCACTCGGCCGCGAAGCCCCAAAGTGCCGTCGTCGGTTGTAATAATCGTTGGAAACGACGCCGTACCCGGCCACTCGATACACGCCGCGGGCGCCCCGTCGCAAGAAACGTCACCCGTGAAGCGGAGCGGCAACAAATCCCGAGTCGTGGCTCCGAAGATCGCCGTCACGTCGCGGTGCCCGAGCTCAGCCAAGCGACGCGTGAGGTACAACAGCGGTGGCAGCCCGACGCCGCCGCCGATCAGCACGACGGGCGTCTCGCGCGATGGAATGCGAAAGCCACGCCCGAGTGGACCGGTGAGGCTCAGCGTGTCGCCCGATTTCAGGCCCTCAAGCCAGCGTGTTCCCGCCCCCACGGTGCGCGAGATCACGCCTAGGCGCACCGTGTCGTCGGCCGCGCTCCAGCGATCCGCGATGCTGAAGGGGCGACGCAGAAAGGGCTGCTGCGTGCTCAGCTCAGAGTTCACCAGGGACGGAAACCCGTCGTCCGTCCAGGCGCGGAGTGCCGGCTCCGCAGCGTTCGTCGCGCGGCACAGCAGTTCAAGGAACTGCCCCGGCTCCGATGCTGGGAATTCGCGTATCGACAACTCCAGCGCGACGTGCTCTCGGCAGACACGTGTGCAAGCCACGACGAGCGCATCGACGACGCAGCGCTTCTCACGTTTACGCTCGGCGATCATCGTTCGCAACGGTAGGCGCTCCCCCGAGGCCTTGTCAAAAAAACTTCCGGGATCAGACCCGAAGGTTGATCCCGGAAGTGCGCCACGGCTAGAACAGCCGCAATATCCACAAGTTTGGGGCCGCGTATTCGCGGCCGGCTGACACCGGGACTATAGCAGAATGCGGGGACCGTGTCCACAGAAAGGGGGGGATTTGGGTCCGGGACGCTAATTAGCATAATTGTTTATGAATAAACATGTTACAGCAACATGATGCGCATATTCTCACGCGATTGAGCAGACCGTGATCGCTCCCGCAACCGATCCCGGAATCAGGGAGGCCCCTGGGGGCGCGGTCTCGTTTTCTGGTGCGCGGACCGGTTGCCGTGACGGGTGCGCTGTGCTCGTGCAGCCGCGCTGCGCTGCGCTTTCGAAATCTCGCTACGTGCCGCCCGTCTTCCAGTGCTCGAGCTGTTCGCGCAGGCGCGGTTCGTCGCGCAGTTCCAAAGCGTGCGCAATGTCGATGGCGTCTTGCAGCGCCGCGATGGCGTTGTCGCGGCGCCCGAGCTTCATGCGGATTGAGGCGATTTCGCGCAGGCACGCAAACTGGTTCGAGAGGTCCTCGGTCTTGCGAATCTGCTCGTAGGCTTGCTCGAATTGCCCGAGCGCTTCTTCGTGCAGATCCATCGCCTGGTACACGCCACCGAGGGACATGCGCACCGCGGGCTTGGCGGCGTCTTCCGCCAGCGCGAGGCAGCGACTGACGGCGTCGAGGGCTTCCGGCCAGCGCTCGTGCTGCCGATACCAGTGGCCCACGTAGAGCCAGGCGGTGGCCTGATGCGGTCGCGAGTTGATTTTATCGGCCAGTGCGAGAGTTCGCCGGTGCATCGCGAGCGCATCATCCGGACGGTCGATGCGCTCGTAGATCAGGGCCAGCTTGCTCGTCGCCGGCAACCCGCCGATCACGTCCCCCAGCGTGTCGAGCATGGCCACCAGGAGTTCCTGCCACTGAGCCGCGCGTCGCGCGCTGTCGAGCGCAAATTCTCGCCGGGCTTCAACCGTCACGTCGGGCTCAGCCGGCAGCGGCCGCAACAGGTGCAAATCGCACAGCGCGGTGACCGCGGCGATCTGGCCGTAGATTTCCTTCTGCTGGCAGGCCAGTGTCAGGGCCGTCTCGGTGCGCGTGCAGGCAGCGTCAAAGGCGGCATCGGCTTGCAGCAGCAGGCTCAGGCCGATTTCGGCGCGGATGCGGTCAGAGGGATCGTCCTCGAGGCGCGCGTAGTCACTGAGTGCGGTCCACCGGCGCATCGCCGAGCCACGGCCCGCCGGGCCCATCTGCGACTCCAACTGCGCGAGCAGCGCCAGCCCAGGGCGGAACCGCCGATCGTAGTCAACCGCTTGGGTCGCATAGCGCAGCGCCGCGCGCATCTGATCCCCCCGGGCCGCGGCGACACCGCGCGCGTAGTACTCGACCGCCGCATACGACCGGCTGGGGGTCGCGAGTATTCGACGGGCGAGTTCTTCCGCCAGGGGCGGCTGTTCAAGCCGTTCGAGTGCCCAGTGCGTCACGGCATCCAAGGCGTCGTAGAGTCTGGCGGCCGGCAAGGTAGCGTGCTGTTCCGCGGGCGTGCCCGCGCCCGCCAGCCGTCGCAGGGTCAGGTCCGTGACGACTGCGTTGTCCGGCCCGCTGCTGCGGCCGGTCAGCAAGTGCGTGGCCCCTAGTCCACGGGCCACGTCAACCCAGTCGGAGGGCGCAATGGTCGGATCGGACATCTCCCGCCGCGCTTGCTGCACACGAATCGTGGGTACGACGAGCAAGCCGGGGAGGCGTTGCAGCCGGCGGGCCAGCAGTTCCTCGATGGCCAGGGGAATCCAGACGTCGCGCGCGTCGCCGTTCGGGTCGGCCTCGAAACCGGCGATGGCCAGGCGGGGCCGGGCGTCCCGTGCGGCGTCGGCGACGACGGAAAAAGACGC
>JAGVEP010000192.1 GCA_020058145.1 Phycisphaerae bacterium
ATCGACCAGTTCTGCATCGACCTGACCGCCAAGGCGCAGGCCGGAAAGATCGATCCGGTTTTCGGCCGTGACCCCGAAATCCGCCAGATGATCGACATCCTCGGCCGGCGGCGCAAGAACAACCCCATTATCGTCGGTGAGCCCGGCACGGGGAAAACCGCCATCGTCGAGGGGCTCGCGCTGCGGATCGTGCAGGGCGACGTGCCGCCCTTCCTGCGCGGCGTCAAACTGGCGACGCTCGACCTCGCTCTGCTCTCGGCCGGCGCGGGCGTCAAGGGCGAGTTCGAGAACCGCCTCAAGAACGTGATTCGCGAGATCAAGGACAGCGCCCAGCCGATGATTACGCTCATCGACGAGGCGCACATGATGATCGGCGCCGGCGCCGGGGCGGGCGGCGGCGACGCGTCCAATCTGCTCAAGCCGGCGCTCGCCCGCGGCGAGCTCCGCACCGTCGCCGCGACCACCTGGGCCGAATACAAGAAGTACTTCGAGAAGGACGCCGCGCTCGAACGCCGTTTTCAGCTGGTCCGCTGCAATGAGCCGTCGATCACGGACACGATCGTCATGGTCCGCGGGCTCAAGGACAAGTACGAGCAGCACCACAAGGTCATCGTGCTCGACGAGGCCGTGGTGGCCGCCGCCGAACTCGCCAAGCGCTACATCAATGGGCGGTTCCTGCCCGATTCGGCGGTGGATTTGCTCGACACGGCCGCGGCTCGCGTAGCCGTCGGCCTGACAACCCGCCCCGCGTCGCTCGAGGACATCGATCGCCAGCTCACGAACCTCGACACGGCCGTTGGCGCGCTGGAGCGCGATCGGGCGGCCGGCCTGGCCATCGACGAAAAGGCCCTGGCCGAGATGGAGAAGGCCAAGGTCGAGCTGCTGACGCGGCGCGAGCAAACCGCGCAACACTGGCAGACCGAACTGGCCGCTGTAAACCACATCCGCGACCTGCGCGCCAAGTTACAGGGCCCCGACAGCCCCGACGCCATTGCGCGGCGTGAGGAAGCCGCCAGTGCCAAGGCCGCGCCAGGTGCCGCAGCCCAGCCCGAGGCCGCGGCCCCGCCGGAAGCGATGGATGAAGGCGAGTTACGGCGGCAGATCGACGCAGGCATCAAGGAACTTCAGCGGCTGCAGGGTGACGATCCGCTCGTACACCCGCAGGTGGACGCCAGCGCGATTTCCGCCGTGCTCGCCGACTGGACGGGCATCCCGGTCGGGAAGGTCGTGCGCGACCAGATCACCGCGATTCTGCAGATGGAAGACCGGCTGCGCGGCCGCGTCGTGGGGCAGGACCACGCGCTCAAGATCGTCGCCGAGAAGCTGCGGGCCTCCCGCGCGGGCATCGGCAACCCAGCCCAACCGATGGGCGTGTTCCTCTGCGTCGGACCCAGCGGTACCGGCAAGACCGAACTCGCGCTTTCCGTCGCGGACCTGCTGTTCGGCGGCGAACGTTTCCTCACGTCGATCAACATGTCCGAATTCATGGAAAAGCACACGGTTTCGCAGCTCAAGGGCTCGCCGCCGGGGTACGTCGGCTATGGCGAAGGCGGCGTGCTGACCGAAGCCGTCCGCCAGAATCCGTATTCCGTGGTGTTGCTGGACGAAGTGGAGAAAGCGCACCCCGATGTGATGAACCTGTTCTACCAGGTGTTTGACAAGGGCAATCTCGCCGATGGCGAGGGGCGGGTGATTGACTTCAAGAACACCGTGATCTTCCTGACCAGCAACCTGGGCACGGACGTGATCCAGCAACTGTGCGAGTCCGGCGAGGAGGTCAGCCCCGAGGACCTCAAGCAGGGCGTTTACCCGCATCTGCGCGAGCACTTCAAGCCCGCGCTGGTCGCGCGCATGACCGTTATTCCGTTCCTCACGCTGAAGGAAGACGTCCTGCGGAACATCGCGCGGCTGAAGGTCGGCAAGCTGGCCAAGCGCCTTGCCGCCGCACACAAGATCACGTTCAAAGTCGATGAGGCCGTCTACGCGACCATCGCCTCGCGCTGTCAGCAGGTTGACCTGGGCGCCCGGCAGATTGATCACCAGATTGACCAGGCCGTGCTGCCGATTCTGTCCCGGCGGTTGCTGGAGCAGATGGCGGCCGACAAGGTTCCGGCCGGGATCACGATGGGCGTCGACGACGCCGGTGAGTACGTGTATGAGTTTACGGGCGCCTAGCCGCAAATTCGCAGCGCAGCTCGAAGCCCCGCGTGCCCGCACGGGGCTGCCTTCGTGGCCAAGGACATAACGCCATGCCTATCGTGCGAGATCTCAGCAAGGCCCAGATCGCCTTTCAGGTGTCCGGCCAGCCGCTCGACAAGTTCGACGTGGTTCGGTACCGCGGCAGCGAGGGGCTGTGCCAGCTCTACCGGTTTGAAATCGACCTCGTGGCCGACGGTGGTGCGCTTCCGCTAGCCGACCTCGTCGGCAAGACGGCGACCCTGAGCGTGAACACCGACACCGGTGAGCGCTGGTTCCACGGCATTGTCGGGCGCGCCGAAATCACCGGCGAGGCCGTCGGGCAGACCTACTATCGCGCCGAGCTCGTGCCGAACGTCTGGCTGCTCAACCACCGCTACCATTCGCGGATTTTTCAGGGCAAGACGACCAAGGAGATCATCTCCGCCGTACTCACCGAGGGCGGAATCGCCTCCGACCACGTCAAGTTCATGCTGGAAGGGAGCTACACGGCCCGCGAATACTGCGTTCAGTACCGCGAGACGGACTACAACTTCATTACACGCCTGATGGAGGAAGAGGGCATCTGGTGGTGTTTTGAGCACTCGAAAGAATCCCATGTGCTCATCATTGCCGACTCCGCCTCGGCTTACGCCCCCATCCCCGACGATGCAAAGCTCATCTTCCGTCCTCCGAGCGGCCTGCTGCCAAACGCCGATCACGTGTTCCGCTTCCGCATCGCCGAGGCCGTGCGGCCTGGCGCCGTGATACTCAACGACTACAGCTTTGAGAACCCGGCGCTCAAGCTGGAAGCCAAGGACGACGCCGGCCGCGACGAGACGCTCGAGTTTTGCGATTTCCCCGGCGAGTTTGCCGAGCAGGACCGCGGCACGGCGCTCGCGAAGCTCCGCAAAGAGGAGTTCCAGGCCACACGCGTTCACGCCGCCGGCCAGAGCAACTGCAAGCGGATCGCACCGGGCCGCACGTTCGAGCTCGACGAGCACACGATCTCGACGCTCAACGGCAACTACCTTGTGGTGTCCGTGACGCACGAAGGCAAGCAGGCCGTGACGCACACCACCACCGGTTCCAGCGACCGCGGCAGCGTGCTCGACGCACGCCTGCACCAATCGCTGCTCCAGGCGCGGACGAACGACAACCAGGCCGTGCGCGACCTGGCGGAATCGCTGCTCCAGATTGTGGATCGGCTCCGCGCCGGTGACCCGACCGCCCGCCGGGCCCTGGCGGGTTGGCTTTACCACGCCGGCCAGGTCGCCCGCGAACTGCCCAACGTGGCCGTGGTTTCCGGCGGCAGTCCGACCGCGTGGCTTTCGATTCCCAACCTGATCGAGGATGTGGCGCGCTCGAGCGTGGTCGATTACGACGCGCCCATCTACCAGAACAGCTTCGACTGCATTCCGGCGACAGTGACGTATCGCCCGCCGCGCGTGACCCCCTGGCCCGCCATGCGCGGCACGCAGACGGCCCGCGTCGTCGGCCCGTCGGGCGAGGAAATTCACACCGACAAATACGGTCGCGTCCGCGTCCAATTCGACTGGGACCGCCAGGGCAACGAAGGCGGTCAGCCCAAGTTGTTCGGCGCGGACTCGTCGTGCTGGATTCGCGTGTGCCAGGGCATGGCCGGCGGCGCCTATGGCATGATGTTCATCCCACGCGTCGGCCAAGAGGTGATTGTCGACTTTCTTGAAGGCGACCCGGACAAGCCGATCGTCATCGGCCGCGTTTACAACGCCGATCTCATGCCCCCGTATGAGCTGCCCAAGGAGAAGACTAAGAGCGTCATTAAAACGCACAGCAGCAAGGGCGGCGGCGGCTGCAACGAAATCCGCTTTGAGGACCTGAAGGACAAGGAACAGCTTTTCATCCAGGCGCAGCGGCAGATGGACACGCGGGTCAAGGCCGACCATTTCCATACGGTCGGCGGCAGCTACCATCTAATCGTTGGCGGTGACGATAAAGGGGAGTACCGCGAGCAGGTTGAGAAGGCCAAGCACGTCCACGTGAAGGGCGAGGTGCGGACGTGGACCGAAGGGGATGAATCGCGCCAGGTGGATGGCAAGGTCTCGGTCAAGATCAAGGGCACCTGCTCGACCGATATCAGCAGCGACGTGGTGGACAAGTTCGGCGCCAACCACAAGCACGAGGTCACGCAGACCTACGCCTGCAAGGCCATGAGCATCAAGCTGGAGGCCTCGATGGGCATCGAGCTGAAGTGCGGCGGCAGCAGCATCGTGCTGACGCCGGCCGCGATCTTCATCGTGGGCGGGCCGCTGGTGAACATCAACAGCGGCTCGGGTCCGCCGGTGGCGCCGGTCACGGCCGGGGCCACCGCGCCGCAGCAGGCGGAAGACCCCAGCGCGGCCGACCAGTCCAAGCCGGGCAAGGACGTGACCTACACCGGCGGCGAGGAGTTGAAGCCAGCCGAGGGCCAGGCCGAGGTCGCCGGCCACGAATGGAAAGAGGAAGAGGCCAAGGAAAAGGAAACGACCTGGATCGACATCGAGCTGGTGGACGAGGAGGGCCAGCCGGTGCCGGGTGCGGCGTATCGCGTGACCGACTCGCAGGGCAAGGTCAAGGAGGGCACGCTGGATGCCAACGGGCATGCACACGTGACCGGGATCAGTCCCGGCGAAGCCCAGATCACCTTCCCGAATCTCGACCAGACCGCCTGGCAGCGCACCGCGTAACGCCGTCGGCCGAGTCACAGGGTAGCAGGAGCAATGGATGTCGAACGGAACTGAGCCAGTCGTTTATGAGGCTGCGGGAGGCGAGACGCTCTGCCACGTGGCCGCCTGGTACGGCTTTCCAGACTGCCGCAAGCTGCGCGACGCCAACGCCCCGCTGGCCCAGCGGGAGTACCTGGTCCGCGGTGACCGCGTGATCATTCCGCCCCGCGTGGAAGGGGAGGACGGCGGGCCGGACCGCTCCAACAACCGCTTCATGTGTCCCAACATCCCGCCACCGGCCATTTACTTCATCAAGGAGCACGGCGCCGGATACCCGACGCCCACGCCGGCGCGGGGCACGACCGGCTACGATCCCCATTATCCGCGCAGCGATCCGGCGGTGGCGGAGCTGAACGTCACCAATTACCACGTCGAAAAAACCGGCGACGGCTCGCAGGCCTTCGCCGGCCCGACGGATTACCGCAAGGACAATCCCTCCACGGACGATCCCGACCATTTCAAGGTGCAGGTGTACGACAACAAGGCCCCCCAGGGCGAAAACGAGTTGAAAGTGACGCTCTACGCCATGCGTCCGGCGTACACGGCCCGGATGATCGACGCGGCCAACTCCATGGATACGCCCAGCGGTTATCGCTATCCCCCCGACAGCGAGGCCGACCGCAAGCAGGAAATAACTTGCAAACGCGTGGGCGACACGAATTACTTCCGTTCGCCGTACCTGCGCCTGGTGACCACCGAGTCCGATCGCACCGCTCGCCGGCAGCAGACGCTGCTGGTGTCGGATTATTACCAGCGCCCCGGCGGGGGCGGGGGACTGAGCACAGGCGCGGCCGTGGGGATCGGGGCG
>JAGVEP010000165.1 GCA_020058145.1 Phycisphaerae bacterium
CCGCGGCGATCCTCGTCGCCGCCACGGTCGTGGTCGGCTGCCAGCGCCTGTTCGCGCCGCCGGCCGACGCCCCATCCGAGCCGCCACGCGAGCAATCCAAGCGCAGGCCGCGGCCGACAGCACCACCAGCCGCCGGGGCTATCCTATGGCGTGCTTTCCGTCCGGCCATCCTGGTCACGCTCCTGGTGCTCTTGGTCGGCATGTGGCCTGGTGTGCGTAACCAAGCCCTGTACCGGCGTTTCCATGTGGACAACTTCGATTTCTTCCGCACCGGCATGCTCTCGCAACCGCCCGGCTCGCTGGCGGGGGTGGACTTCCTCACCTTCCGGTTCATCAGCCTGATCGAGTATCCATGGGTCCACAAGTCGCAACTCGACAGCTTCTGGACCGAAATGTACGCCCGCTTCTGGTTCGACTATGAGGGCCTGTCTCTGACGCTGCGCCGCTCGCCGGAGTGGCTTACCCGGCAGACCGAGATCATTCGCCGCAGTGGCGGCTGGAACCGTGCCGCGTGGGAAGCGTTGCTGAACTGGCAGACGCCGGACGTACCCGCGGATTTCCGGAGCGTGGCGCTCGGTTCGTACCTGGGCGGCCTGCCGCTCACCGCGCTGGTCCTGGCGGGCCTACCGTTCGCGCTGCGCCGTTCGCACTGGAAATTTGGCGTGCTCCTGCTGCTCGCGCATTTTCTGGGTTGTCTGTTCGTACCTGTGTTTCAAGTGTTGCGACTGCCGTACTTCGCCGCGATGAAGGCGGCCTTCGCGCTGAGCGCCCTGTCGAGCGCACCGGTGCTGGCGGGGATCAGCCTCGGCGCGTTACGCGGCCGCGCGTTCCAGATTGTCGCGGCGGTCGCCTGGCTCGCGGTCGCCGGGCTGGTCGTTGCCAACGTCGGCTTCATCGCTGCACAATACGCCCGGTGAGCGGGGCCCACGAGTTCTGGGAGGCAGGCGCGAGATGAAGGGTAAGCACACTGCGGAGCAGCAGGCGCAGCCGTGCGTCGGGCCACCGGCCAGCCCCGCGCTGCGTCCATCGACCCCCCCTGCCTGGCCCCGTCGGGCGACCTGGCTGCTGGTACCGGCCCTGCTGTTGTTGAACGCGGTGCTGGCGGTCACGTCGTTCGTTGGCGACAGTATCACCTTCGACGAGACCAGCCACCTGACCGCCGGATACTCCTACTGGCGAACCGGCGATTTCCGCTTCACCCCCGACCACCCGCCCCTCGGCAAGCTCTGGGGGGCGTTTCCGCTGCTGTTCATGAAGCTCCAGGAGCCCGATTGGAACAGCCTATCGTGGTGGTCCAAGCCGGACTCGTTCCAATTGGGCCGCGAATGGCTGTTCCAGCACAACGACGGCCAAAAACTGCTGGTCGCGGGGCGCTGCGCGATGGTGCTCTGGCTGACGGCCACTTGCCTGCTCGTCTACTTCCTTGGCCGGCGCCTGTGGGGCCCGGCCGGCGGCTGGTTGGCCTTCGTCATCGCCGTCCTGAGCCCGACCTTGCTGGCGCACGGCCGGCTGGTCACGACGGACATCCCGATCACCTGCCTGACCGCCCTGGTGTTTCTGACGTTCGCACGCCTCGCCGAGCGCATCACCTGGCTGCGACTGCTCGCGGCCCTGCTGGCGCTGACGGCGGCCAGCGTCGCGAAGTTGTCCTGGCCAGTCGTGCTGGTGGGGCTTGGTGCGATGGCACTGGTGGTTGTGTTGCGGCAAAGGCCACTGCCGCTCGCCCTGCGCCTGTTCGGCCGTGGGCCGCGCGGCGAGCCTGTCCCGCTGACTTCGCGGCGGCAGCGTGTGCTGGCCTTGACCGCGATTGGCGGCGCGGCAGCGGCCTGCGTCTGGCTGGGGGTGTGGACCTGTTTCGGGTGGCGCTATCAGATGCTAGCGCCGCTGTCGCCAAACGCGACGGAAGAGGACCAAGCTCGGTATGACCAGACGCACAAAGTCCTGCTGGCGGACATGGCCAGCACGATCTATAACGCGGATGGCACGCCCCAGGCAGGTCTGTACCCGGCGGCGCTGCGGCTGGCCATCGCGCACGAACTACTGCCGGAGGCGTATCTCCTGGGGCTGGGCCAGATGCGCGCGAACACCGCGCGGCGTTGGGCGTACATGTTGGGCGAGTACTCCCCGGACGGCTTTCGGTCGTTCTTTCCGCTTGCGTTTGCCCTCAAGACCCCCCTAGCTACGCACCTGCTCATCGCGGCCGCGCTGGTGGCGCTGCTGGTTCGCCGGGCGCGCTGTGCCGACAGCCCCTTGTTGGCCGGCCTGCTTGTGTTTGGGGCAGTTTTCGGAGTGAATCTGATCGCCAGTACTTACAACGTCGGGCACCGCCACATGTTGCCCGTCTACCCGCTGCTGTACGTGCTCGCGGGGGCGGCGGGCGCCTGGTGGTCCAACCGCGGCGGACGCGCTTTGGTCGTGGCGGCGGGCGCGTGGCTTCTAGGGGCAAATTTGTGGATCCACCCGCACTACCTTTCGTATTTCAACGAGCTGATTGGCGGGCCGCGGCAGGCCTACCGGTATCTCGCGGACAGCAATCTGGATTGGGGTCAGGACCTGCTGCGCTTGGCCGCCTACGCCCGACAATTCCCCGCTGAGCCGGTCAAGCTGGCCTATTTTGGCAGCGCGTTGCCGACGTACTATTTACCGTGCACGGCGCTGCCCAGCATTCACAGTTACGGCTTCGGCCCACGGGCGGCCTTGACCGGTGGGCTATACGTCGTCAGTGCGACGCAAATGGTCGCGGTCTACGAGCACCGCGCGCGGGATGAGTTCTGGGCGCGGCGTGACGTACAGCAGACGTATGCGACGGCCTACCAGATTGTCGAGGCCGGGTCGCCCAACAACCCGTCGCCGGAGGCGATGGAACGCTATAAGCGCGCTGGAGACATCCTGCGCGAACTGGCGCCGGAACGCCTGCTGTGGCGCTTGCACCGCCGCCCGCCCGAGGCGCGTGTCGGCTGGTCGCTGTTCATCTGGCACCTTGCGGACGCGGACGTCGCCGAACTGCTCAATCCATGAGCCCCGTGAAATTCCCGGCGGCTGACGGGGATGTGGACGCGGCTGTCACCGCGCGCCTGGCGCATTTCGTGCAACTGCTGATCGCAGAAAACCAGCGCCAGAACCTCACTGGCACCCGCGACGAGGCCGAACTGCGGCGCATCCACATTGGGGACAGCCTCAAGCTGTTGCCGCTTCTGCACGAACGGGGCATAACTCGCCTCCTCGACCTGGGCAGCGGCGGCGGACTGCCCGGTATCCCGCTTGCCTGCGTCCGCACGGACCTGCACGTGACGCTGCTCGACGCGACCCGCAAGAAAGTCGCGGCGCTCGAACGCATGGTCGCCGCGCTGGAGCTGTCCAACGTGCGGACCGTCTGGGGACGTGCCGAGGCGCTCGCCCACCAGCCCGAGTATCGCGAGCAGTACGACGCCGTCACTGCGCGCGCCGTCGCCGGGCTACCGCTGTTGGTTGAGTATGCCGCCGGCTTTGTGCGCCCTGGCGGAACCTGTTGGTTCTACAAATCGGCCGCCGCTGCCGAACCCGAGCGCATCGCGGCGGAATCAGCGACTCGCCGCTGCCGTCTGTCTCATCTCGCCACGCACGCCTACCGTCTGGCAGATGAGGATGCCGACCGCGCGCTCCTGGAGTATCGCAAGGACGGTGCGCTGGCCGCCAATTTGCCCCGCCCCGCCGGAATGGCAAAAAAGCACCCGTTTTGAGAGCGCGCGGTCGCCCAAACGCGCTACTCGCTATTCGCTACTCGTGTCTCTGCCCCCTCCCGTACCACGTGTATTCTCAGCCGTCTGATCCGCCGCGACTCCGCATCCAGAATCCGCACCTCGATGTTGTCTCGCCGAAACTCATCGCCCGCGGTCGGGATCTTCCCCAGGGTCGCGAACACGAAACCGCCGATCGTCTCGTAGTCGGCTTCCTCCGGCAACTCGATCTCCAGTTCCGCGTTGATCTCGCTGATGTGTACCCGCGCGTCCACCTCGAGCGTATCGTCGTCGATGCGGTTGAGCGCCGGCGGCGGACGCTGGTCGTACTCGTCGTCGATCTCGCCGACCAGTTCCTCCAGGATATCTTCGAGCGTCGCCAGGCCGGCCGTGCCCCCGTATTCGTCGAGCACGATCGCGATTTGCACCTTCGTCGTGCGGAACTCATTGAGCAACTCGTTCAGCGTCTTCGTTTCCGGCACGTACGGCGCCGTCCGCATCGCCTTCCGGGCGTCAAATGGCTCGGCGGGATTCAGCCGCAAGAGGTCCTTCGCATAGAGCACGCCGACGATGTGATCGACCGAGCCTTCGTAGACCGGAATCCGCGAGTGCCCGGTCCGCAGAATAAGCGCCCGCACATCTTCGTAACCCGCGTCCGTCGCGACGGCGTCTACGTCCGTCCGCGGCGTCATGATCGCGCTCACCGCCGTCTGGTCCAACGCGAAGACGGACTGGATCATTTCCTTCTTGTCTTCGTCGACCGCCCCGTAGGCTTCGCCCTCGGAGACCGCATCGAGAATGTCCTGCTCCGCGCGCTCCGTCTCGGCTTCCGCCGTCTGCTCCAGCTTGCCGAGCAGTCGCCGCACGACGAACTCGACGAGCGCGAACAGCCGCCCGACCGGCCACAGCAGCGTACGCAGCAGCCACAGCACGCCGAGGCTGCGCGCGAGTACCGCATCGCCCGCGTGCACGGCCAGCGCGTGCGGCACCCCGATCGCGAAAATGGCGAGCGCCGTGAGTGACGTGACTCCGGCGACCAGCCACGCCGCCAAACCCGCGGTCCCCAGTTCCACGCGCACCCAGTGCAGGACGGTGAACACCACCCCCAGCCCGAGCATGAGCCGCAACAGACTCGCCAGCGTCTCGAGCTCCCATTCGTGCTCGTCGACCCAATCGAGCCGGCTTTCCTGGTTCTGTTCAGGCAAGAGTTCCGATAACCGCGCGCGCGACCGAATCGGCAACGCGTAGGCGAGCACCGAGACGCCAGAGGTCAAGCCCAGCAGCACCAATCCAATGAGAACGATCAACGTCCTTTCCTCACAGCCGCCAATGTGGACATGCCCGAGCCGTTCGACCCACGCAGCGTGCCGACTATGCTAGCCGCCAGGAGCGCGCCCCCGCAACTCGGTGAGCGCTCGGCGACACGCTGGCAGTTCCGCACTCGCCGTAGCTTCTTCCAATAATGTAACTTGCCGCCGCGTAAACACCGCTGGCAGGTCAACGACGGCGTCGGTGCGCCCCAGGCCGGCCAGCAGCACGCCGCAGAGCTCGTCCAGCCCCGTCCGCTGGGTCGCCGA
>JAGVEP010000488.1 GCA_020058145.1 Phycisphaerae bacterium
GCAACGGGCCGCTCCAGCCGGCGGGGGCCGCGATTCAGCGGCTCGAAGAAGAACTGCGCGGCCAGTTCCCGACGGCGCGGCTGCTGCGGCTCGACAGCGACACGATGCGGCGGCGCACGGACTATGAGACGGCCCTGACGCAATTCGAGGCCGGGGCCGCGGACATCCTGCTTGGGACGCAGATGGTCGCCAAGGGGCTCGATTTTCCCCGCGTGCGCCTGGTCGGGGTCATCGAAGCCGACGCCGCGCTGGCGCTGCCGGATTTTCGGGCTGGGGAGCGGGTGTTTCAGCTCGTGGTGCAGGTCGTGGGCCGCGCCGGGCGGCGGGCGGGTGCTTCGCTGGCGATTGTGCAGACCGCCGCACGGGGGGGGGAGTTGATCGGCCACGCGCTGCGCCTGGATTATGAGTCCTTCGCCGCCCACGAACTGGCGGGGCGAACGCGGTACTTCTATCCGCCGGCGGCCCGGATGGCGCGGCTCGTGCTCGCTGATGCCCGGCCCCATCAGGCGTGCACAGAGGCCGAGCGGCTGGCGGAAGCGCTGCGGAAGCGTGCGGGGTCGATCCACACCGAGCTGCGCGTGGATGCGGCGGAGCCCTGTGTGCTGCGTCTGCTGCGCGGCCGGCTACGGTATCAGATCATCGTTCGCGGTCCGCACGGCGGCGGCGTTCAGCAGCTCTTGCAGGCCGCCTTCGATGACAAGCGACTTCGCCCGCGGGTCGAGCGTTTCGTGCTGGATGTCGACCCGCTGGATGTGCTGTAAGTTCGCCAACTGCCAGGGGCGCAGGCGCTGAGGAACCGGACTCCGCCAGCACGCGCAGCCCGGTTCCTCGGCACGTTTCCTGATTGCGGGGTTTACGCAAGTGGCCGCAAGCGGCGGGCGAACACGGTCCCCAGCAGTGCGAGGATGAGCGCGCTGGGCTCCGGGACGACCGTGAAAGCGCCGACGATCTGGTCGTTGCCGCAGCTCGGTCCGCTGCGCAGCGCCAGGCCGAAGGAACTGTCCGACGACAGGCTGCTCAGGCCCAGCGTCCAGGTCTCGACGTACCAGTTTTGGCCGAGGTCCGTCAGTGACTCGTGCACCAGGTTGGCGCTGCCGCGGTCGTCGCCGCCCTGGGCGAACGCGCGGAGATCGAGGCCCGCGGGGGCGTTGCTGCTGGTGTAGGCGCCGGTGCCGCCGGTCAACGCTACGTCGCCGTTGGTACGCAGCTTGACGAGGTGGCCCTCGAGGCTGCTGCCGCCCTGTCCGCCGTTGACGTGGTACGTCATGGCGGTGTTGAAGCGTCCGCGATTCAGGCCAATCGGGTTGCCATTGGCATCGCGCGCCCAGGATTCTAGCAGGGCGTAATGGCTGACGCCGCCGCTATCCTGAACATCGACGAACATGTCACCGAGGCCGTACCACGTCTGCCAGCCGTTGTAGTAGTACCCGGTCAGCGGGTTAATGCCGCTCGCCAGCCGGACAATCAGGTTGTTGCCGTCGAGCTTAATGCCGAGCGCGCCGGCGTCGAAATTGCGGCCCAGCGCCCCGCCCGGACTGGGCACTTGCCCGATGCCGTTGGGAAAGGTCACGCGCGACGGCCCAAGCGTGGGGAGGACGCTGCCGGTCGTCGGCCCGCTGACCGAGAGCCCGGCCCGCGTATCGACATCGTAGGACGACATGAGTCCCGAAGTGCCGACGTCCCACACGTAGTCGAAGCCGGTGAATCGGTTGATGAGGTCCGCCCGTGCGAAGCCCAGTCCACCGAGAAGAATGACGACGATTGCTAGACGATTCGTCCTCACGCCAAGCTCCTTTCCGCCTGCTGGGGCGATTCGGCGAGGGTTCCGTTGTCTCGGCGAATTCGTGCGGTCCAGAGGTGGGTCGGGCCTGGTCCTGCTTGAAGCGATCACGTAGTCATAGGCCCCGAGCGGGAGCGTTTCCACTCCAATCTTGAAGAAAAACGAGCGCGGCGCAAGATCACTAATTCGGACGCGGGGGAAACGTGCAGGCCCCAGCATTTACCGGTACCTGCCGGCTTTGGGTTTACGGTACAATGCATGATGAAGCAGTTACGCCGTAGCACGTCGGAGATTCTCGAATGCCAGGTATCTCGCTGACGCAGGTTGAGGCCGACGCCCTCATCGCGATGCCCAAGCACCGCATGGACGAACACGTGGTGAACTATCCTGCACCCGGCGGCAAGGTGGGGGTCCCGCTCGTCTCTGAGAACAAGCGCGAGAATTTCTTCCTTGACGTGACTCGTGGCCGGATCGAGCTTCATAAGGGGACTTACCAAACGCGAGCGCGCCAAGTCGTCATTCTCGTTCGACTCGACTTCGGAGGCCAAACCCACCGTAACCCCGACCACGAGGTCATCACGTCCCCACACCTCCACGTCTACCGGGAGGGTTACGGCGACAAGTGGGCCATGCCCCTTCCTGCCGGCGACTTTCCGAACGCAGAGGACCCGTGGCAGACGCTTTTCGACTTTCTCCGCTACTGCAACATTACGCAGCCACCGCGATTCCAGCGAGAGATGTCCGCATGATTGCCGAAATCCAGGAACTCATTGACCAATACGTGGCTTGGCTGAAGGACAAGACCACGCTGCGCCAGATCGACGACACGTGGGTT
This sequence comes from Phycisphaerae bacterium, assembly GCA_020058145.1. Taxonomy (GTDB): domain Bacteria; phylum Planctomycetota; class Phycisphaerae; order UBA1845; family Fen-1342; genus JAGVEP01. The sequence goes on from JAGVEP010000488.1 coordinate 2,616, forward strand.
GAGATCACAACGCCGTACTTGGACCGGCACAATGACCACCTCCAGATATACACGAAACGAGCCAATGGCGGCTTTCTGCTGACCGACGACGGTCACACAATCAACGACCTGGAATCGTCTGGGTGCATGCTCGCAAGTGCGAAACGCCAGGACCTGTTGCGGCAGACTCTCAACGGCTTTGGGATCCAATTGAAGGAAGACCACCTGCTGGAGGTTCATGCCTCGACCGAGAACTTCGCTCTGCGCAAGCACAGCCTCGTTCAGGCCATGCTCGCCGTTAATGATCTCTTCTACCTGGGCGAGCCCATGATCGTAAGCCTGTTCTACGAGGACGTTGTGGCGTGGTTGGACCTCTCCGACATCCGCTACACGCCCAAAGTGAAGTTCTCCGGCAAGAGCGGCTACGACCATCTCTTCGATTTCGTGATTCCCAAGTCGAGGAAGCAGCCGGAGCGGATCATTCGGGCCGTAAACCGCCCAACGAAGGACGCGGCCCAAAGCATCGCCTTTGCCTGGATTGATACGAAAGAGGTCCGTTCACCGGATTCGAAGGCCTACACCTTACTCAACGATTCCGAACACGTGGTTCCCGTCGGTGTCGTCGACGCCCTTCATAACTACGAGGTCAAGGCCGTCCTCTGGAGCCAGCGGGACAACCTCCGTCCCGAACTCGCGGCATGAACTGCCAGGCCGAGAGAGTCGCCCTCCCGCCGCACGTCCCTGCGGCTGCTCATTCATCCGCGCGCAACGACAACCGGTGCCGCACCGGCACGATCAGCGCCCGCACCTCGGCCTGCAGCCGCGCGTGTTTTTCCAGGACCCGCGCCCGCAACTTCGTCAGCGCCGCCTCCGCCTCGGCGTCGCGGTCGGTCAGCTCGCGGAATTTGCGAAACCACGTCAAACCTTCCTTGACCATGCTGGTCTCAAATGCCTGCTTGCGCGCGACAGCCTCGTCCACACTCTTGAACGCGTCGGCGAATGGACTGTCGCGGTATTCCGCCGCCAAATTGATGCCGGCCTCGAGCTGCACGCGGGTGAAGTGCTTCCGCGCCGCACCCCACGTCACGGTCGCACCGGCCGCGGGCAGGCCGCGCACCCGCAGCATGAAGCGGTTTAGCTCGGCGTTGAACGGCACGTAGGGCAGAATGCTGCGCGTACCGTCCGGCGAAGCCTCGTCGCCGAAGAAACAGAACGGATAACGCGTGCTTTCGAGCTCTATGTCGCCGTCCGCGACCGACAGGACCTTGTGGCCGTCGCTCGTCGCGACCTTCCAGGGACGGCCGTTCATCTCCACTGCAACGGTGCCAATTTGCCCGTCCAGCCGCAGGGCCTTCAGCAGCGCATACGCCATGACCAGATGCCCGTTGGGGGCCGGATGGAAGCCGTCGCCGCCGCAGACGTGGTAGGCGTCGCCGAGCACCGGCTTGGCGGCCTGCATCGCGTCGATCATGGGCTGGTGCACGTCGGCGAAGGGCATTCCGGCCGTCCGCGCGACTTCGCGGGCGATATCGCGCAGGTGCGCGAGATTGTCGTTATAGACGGTCGGCGCGAGTTCGGGCCGACGAAACGTGTGCGTGTCCACCGCGCCGGGCGAGCCGACCACGACGGTCGCGCCGGCGGCCTTAAGCCGTTGCACGCTGTCCCGCAGCGCCGCCGCGTAGCGCGCGCCGATTTCCGGCTCGTACGGGCGGTACAGGCCGTCGTTCATCCCATAGCAGGTCGTGACGACGTGCGGTTTGAAGGGCAGCAGGTCATTTTCCAGCCGCGCGGCGAGGCCGTCCGCCTTCTCGCCGCTCCAGCCGAGCTGCACGACGGAAAGCTCGAGCTGCGGCACGCAGGTGAGCAGATAATCCTCGATGAAGCGGCTGTAGATACGCTGCTCGGTGATCGAATCGCCCGTGATGGCCACGCGATCGCCGTGTTTCAGAACCGGCCCGGCCGGCGCGCTCGCAGGCTGCTTTTGGGCGCGCGTTGGCGGCGCGAGCGGCGCGGTGAGCAGCAGTGCGACCGGAAGCAGCGCTCCCACGCGTCGACGTGCGCAGCGAACTCGCAGCGGCTCAGTCATCTCACGTGCCTCCATCTCGGGCTGTGAGCAGCTCGCGCCGTGGTTCACTGTGTGGTGTTATTGGGCCGGCACGCTCACCGCCAAGGGATTCGACTCTATGCAGGGCCCGTCCGTTCGGCAAATCGGGCACGGCACGTCTCGGGCGGTCCGCGTCGGAGCCCGGCCGGGACCCGGGCGCGCCCCGGGGGTGTAGTCCAAAACTGTGGCGGAAAGCTCGCCGTCCGAGCCTCAGACGCGAGCCTGGGGTCCGCGCAGCGCGCGGCGCGGAAAACCCCA